>JALNZF010000024.1 GCA_023229435.1 Nitrospirota bacterium | reverse complement strand
GAAACAGAATGAAACTACGGCAATTGTATGGATGTTGCTGACTGCGGAAAAACATCGACGAGAAAATTTCATTTTCTCGTCACAGGGTGGGCTTTTTCACTTGACAGGGAGCCTTCAAATGGGTGACACCAGGCAATACCAGGGATACCAGGGGAGGGGAGCTAATCATACCATCGCATGATGAACTATAAGCTCATTGCGAACCCGGCGGCGGGCAGGGGCAAGGCACGGAAAGCGGTCCTGAAGGTAGTGGAGGTCCTGAAGAAAAAGGGCGTTCTCTTTGACCTCGAACTGACCAAAGGACCCAGGGACGCCGCAGCGATCGCCCGGCGCGCGGCGCCTGATTTCGATGCGATCATCGTGGTGGGCGGCGACGGCACGGTGAACGACGTTGTTCCTGGGATGCTCTATTCCGGGAAACCCCTCGGCATAATCCCCATGGGGTCTGGAAACGATTTCATCAAGTCCCTGCATATTCCGAACAACATCGAGTCGGCCGTGGACGTGGTCCTCCGGGGCGCGACGAGGACCATCGACGCGGGCCGGATCAACGACATGTACTTTGCCAACGGCGTGGGGATCGGGTTCGATGCCGCGGTCAACGCAGAGAGCTACAGGATCAATCACTCCAGGCACGGACTCTGGCTGTATGTTTGCGCTTTGGCGCGGGTGCTCGGCAGGTTCGATCCTGTCCCGGTCACGATCACGCTGAACAATGAGGAGATTTCACAGAAAATATTTCTCCTGAGCATCGGGAACGGCACGACCTGCGGCGGCGGATTCAAGCTTACGCCACACGCGAAGGTGGACGACGGGCTCCTCGACGTGACGATCGTGGGCCCGCTGGGGCTGTTGGCGCTGTTATGGCATCTGCCCAAGGTCTTTCTCGGCACCATAGACCGGGTGAAATATGCGAAGCTCAGACGGACGTCGAAGCTTATGGTCAGGAGTGAGGTCCCGGTGCCTGTCCATGTTGACGGCGAGATATTTACCTCGCCGGACAATAGGTACGAGATCGAAGTGGTCCCGCGAGCTCTCATCGTGATCGGGAACCTTTAGAGGACCTTGAGGGTCACCCATCTTCATCTTTGGGGACATACTATATCGTTGTTGAATCTATTCACCCGTTGCGCGGGGAAATTATAATGAGACACGAGAGGTGGCCGGTTATTTGAGAAGCGCGCCGGACCCACCGTCGCGATCAGAAAAGGAGAAAAGCCAATGGCAATGAAAGTTGAGATCAAGGACAACAAGCTCTCTATCGAAATTGATCTGGAAACTCCGACTCCGTCGGCATCCGGCAAGACCCTTGTCGTTGCAAGCACGCGGGGAAATATTGTCACCACCGCCAAAGTAAATGACAAGCCGGTCATCATCGGCCTGAATGCCTATATCAAACCGTGATGGGAAAGGGATGGACGGCCCTTGAGCCGCTTTTCATCTTACTTCTCCTGTTCAACGCGGCGTGTTCGCCTGTCGTTTATGCCGGAAATGCATCTTCTGAAGGAGCACCCTTGATCGCACCGATAAATAACGACGGCAAATATGAGAACTGGCTGCCGACCCCGATGTTCGTTGAAGGCGGCATGGCATCGGAAATCTGGAAATGGATAAAGGGGGGGGAACGTCAAAGACCCGGGGGTGAAATACCGGTTGTCCTTTTGGACAAGGATTCTTTGAATGGGAAACCGGCCGACGGGCTGACGGTCCGATGGCTGGGGCATTCAACGGTCCTTATCGAGATCAGCGGTCACCGGGTGCTGATTGATCCGGTCTTCTCCCGATACGCCTCACCCGTTCCCGGGTTCGTGAAAAGATTCAGCAAAGCTCCGGTCAGCGCGGATGCACTGAAGGGGATCGATGCCGTTGTACTATCGCATGACCACTATGATCATCTGGATAAGGATTCGATCAGATCGCTTTCGCGGTCCGGGGCGGTTTTCTTTGTTCCCGCCGGGGTTGCCGCATATTTGCGGAAATGGGGCGTTCCTGCGGGGCAGATCAGGGAATTAACGTGGTGGGAGGAATCCACGTTCGGAACACTGAAATTCATCTGTGTTCCGGCGCGGCATTTTTCAGGCAGGGGGCTCTTGAGCAGAAATAACACGCTCTGGGCGGGATGGATCGTGCTGAGTGAAACAAGGAAACTGTATTTCAGCGGGGACACGGGATATGCGGGCCATTTCAAGGCCATTGGTGACAAGTATGGGCCCTTTGATCTGACGCTCATCAAGATCGGCGCTTACGCAGACAAATGGCCATATATCCATGTCAAGCCGGAAGAAGCGGTGAAAGGACATATCGAAGTAAAAGGGAAGATGCTTTTGCCGGTCCACTGGGGAACATTTACGCTGGCCCTTCACGCATGGGATGAGCCGATCATACGGGCCGTGAAAGCAGCGAAGCAAAACGAGGTCCGGATCATTACGCCGATAATTGGAGAACTCGTGGATATTGACAAGCCCATTACCAATCGGAACTGGTGGGAGGAAGTGAAATAAGGATGGAGTGATAAGGTCAAAGTTAAAAGCTCAGGCAGGGTGGATAACCACTCTTATCTCAAGGGCGGAATCGCTTTACGGTAGGCAAGGAGGATGCAATGGCACAGAAAAAGATCGCTGTTCTTGTAGGAAGCCTTCGAAAGGAATCACTGAATCGCAAAATGGCAAAGGCGCTGATGACGCTATCGCCTGGTTCTCTCAAACTCGAAATTATCGAGATCGGAGGACTGCCGCTCTACGATCAGGACAGGGATGACAATCCGCCGCCTGCCTGGACCGAGTTCCGTGAACATATAAAAAATGTTGACGGTGTTCTGTTTGTCACGCCTGAGTACAACCGATCGGTTCCGGGAGCGCTCAAGAACGCTCTTGATGTGGGTTCCCGTCCCTATGGCAAAAGTGCGTGGGCTGGAAAACCGGGCGCCGTCGTGAGCGTTTCACCCGGCGCATTGGGCGGTTTCGGCGCGAACCATCACCTGAGACAATCGCTGGTGTTTATTAATGTGCCGACCATGCAACAGCCGGAAGCTTACATCGGGCAGGCCGCGAACCTCTTCGACGAGAACGGCAATATCGTCAATGAAGCGACCCGGGAATTCGCGCAGACGTTTATGCGCGCCTTTGCGTCGTGGGTTGAAATTAACACGTAGAGGAGGCAGGGGGCAGGGTCTCTGCAAAATGCAGAGGGCATAGCGCAGGGAGGCTATCCCCCGGGTTCAAGACAGATCATTCAACTGCCGCTCATGATGGGAAACGTGCCGGAGCGGAGGAGGGGATACTTACCTTATCCTATGATTCACCGTACGTGAGCTTTCGCTCAAGGTCTTTCGAGTGAGAGATGCGCTTCGCCTCATCGAGCGTTATGAGGCCCGCTTTGCAGAGCTGAATGAGATGCTGGTCCATTGACTGCATGCCGTATTCGTCGCGTCCTTTTTCGATATACTGCTCGATCTCGTCGAGGTGATTGTCCCTGATGCACGCCTTGATGGTGGATGTCGCATACATCACTTCAAGGACCGGCAGGACCGATTCTTCGTTTTTCCCTCGCACCAGCCGCAACGAAATGATCGCGACAAGGCTCTCCGCCAGCCTGCTCCTGGCATTCTCCTGCGCCTGAGGCGGGAAATAACCAATGATACGGTTGATGGACGAAGCCGTATTCTGGGTGTGAAACGTGGACAATACCAGGTGCCCCGTCTCGGCGGCCTTCACGCAGGCGTCTATTGTTTCGAGATCCCGTATTTCTCCGACCATGATGACGTCCGGATTCATGCGCATTGCGGACCGCAGCGCGACGCTGAAATTATCCGTATCGATGCCCACCTCCCGCTGGATGATACAGCTTTTGTTCGAAGTGAACAGGAACTCGATCGGGTCCTCGATCGTAATGATATTGTAATCGAAATTATCATTGATAAATCTCATCATCGAAGCAAGCGTCGTTGATTTGCCGTTGCCGGTCGGCCCGGTGACGAGGATCAGTCCGTTCGGAACCTGCACGATTTTGCCGAGCACCGGCGGAAGATTCAGCTCCGCGAACGTGCCGATCTGGTGAGGTATCACGCGCATAACAACGCCGAGATTGCCGCGCTGACGGAAGATGCTCACCCGGAAGCGGCCGACATTCGCCAGCGTGTAGGACGTATCGAATTCCTTCAAGTCTTCGGGCAGCTTCCGGTTGTGCTGCTCCATAACCGCGTTTGCGACGAACTCAGTATCTTTTTTTGTCAGGTTCTCGATCTTGGAGCGTATAAGATGACCGCGCGCCCGGAACATCGGCGGGTTGTCGACCTCAAAATGGATATCCGAGACCTTTTTTTCGAATGCGATGTGAAGGATCTGGTTAAATATTGCGATATTCATGGCGACTTGTTCCTCCGCGTTTTATCAGAGTCGAAGACACATCCCGGGATCTATGGATTTTGCGCCGCTTTCGTAACCTGTTTGCGGAAGATCGCATATTCCAGAACAATGCCCGCTTGCAGGGAAAGGATCTCGAACATATCGAGCCGCACGGGAGACGCCTCTTTCTGCCCGAAATCCCCGTAGATCATCGCTACGACCTTTCGATCGCATATCAAGGGCAGCAGAACGATGGCGGGCCGCAGCGGCATGCCTATTTCCGTAAAAAATGTCCTGAGCGTTTCATCGCCGCCCTCTCCATAATAGGCCCGCCCTTTTTCAAAAACGTCACGGAACACCGAAGGCTTGGAAAGCTGGACCTTCAGCCCTGCCGCCGAAGCCGGCCCCCTGCTTTTCACGGAACCGACCCCCATGGCCCGTTCCCCGATCAATTCCGAACCACGGACGACAAGCGTGACCGCGCGTTCGAACGTCTCGGACACCGCCGTGAGAACCACGAGGAGCGCATCGGCAGGGTTGGTGATCCCGCGAAGCGACGTGATGCCGTCTTTCAGCTTCTTGCCGTAGATATCAGCATCATCGTGTCCGTACTGAAAACTATTGACATACGACTTGAACGCGTCGAGGAACTTTATCATATCCTGGATGTACGTTTGTCTCCGGTCCTCTTTCGACGGCTTGGGGAGAACAGCCGTCACGCCGTCATGGTACGATTGAAGGATGAAATCACTGTCCTGAGGAGAGGCGAATTGAAGAACGGGAACCGCGGAGTATTTTCCCCTCACCTGATTCCTCATGCCGGCGATCTTTTCCCGGGAAAACCCGTTCTCTGTTTTCAGGGGATTGTCGAAGACAACGACCGGCATTCTCGCGGACAAGAGGCACTGCGATACCATCCGGTCGAGATCCTTTTCGTCGTCCGTCGAAAATACGAGCACTCCCTCATCGTTGCAGAGAGACATAACTGAATGAATGATCAGCGTATCACGGCTGAACAGGACGATGGCCTTGTCGGCCTGTTTCCCCTTATCGTCGGGCCCGACCTTTCGGACCAGGGATTTCCCCAGAAAAGAAATAAAGGCCTCCTGCTCATCAGAAGAAAAACCCGTGAGCAGTTCCTTTATTTTCCGGCGCTGGATCTCGACCGGATCAAAGACTTCCATTTCAGAAACAGGCCGGGCTATCTTCTTCTCAAGCCGGTCGAGGTCGGCAAGCCCGAGATCATCCGCGGTAACGGACGAACGTTCTCCTTTTGGTTCACCGGCGTTTTCCTCGGGAAGGACATCGGGATAGATCGCCACAAAGGAAGGCACTCCTTTTCCTTCCCGGCGGTCGCGTTCCCGCTCGTCGGAGAAGCGAAGCGCCTCCATCAGAACCATCTGTGCATCAACTCCCAAATCCTGCCCTCCTTCGGAAGAAACGACGATCGCATCCGTGTCGAACGTAAACGTGCCCTTTGTCCAGCTCATCAGCTCAACGATCGTCAACTCGGCCAGCTTTTTCAATCCTCTCAGGGCGTCTTCCCGCTTCAGCGTGCCCATCTGCACCAGGGTGGCGAGAAGCAGCATGCGGTTCTTATGCGCATTCTTCATGACGCCCATTGCCTGCTTGAGATCGTCGATCGTTATGGCGCCCGTTTTCACCAGGACGGTCCCGATGCGAACACTGTTGTCGATATGATTTGCGCCGACAATATTCCCGGCGCTGAAAACAATCCTGCTCTCCCCGTTGATCCCCTTAACGGAAAAAATGCCCGATTGGCGCGTCGCGTGGATCAACTGGATGATGTCCACTATGTTCAGATGTTCTAAATCTCCGGTAAACGCCATGTTCTCCTAATCCCCGGTATTGTATATAATCTGGATGAATTCGCTCATTGCATTACTTTGAATTATATATTGACCGGGGATAAGAATCAAGGGCAATCGAGGGTCGGCCGGAGCTTGACAAAATATTCACTGGGCGTATACTCTTCAACAAACAACAGAAACCTTCAGGCATAGGTCTTTCTCATTGCGACTGACCCTCATGAGAACAAGCCAGGGTACACATGCTCGAAGAATAATTTGCGCTTCCGCAGGACACTCCTTGAGAAACCACGATGGAAAAGAACGGACTAACATCATCTGAACCGCCGGACCCTGAAAAGAGCCATGGCTTTCGGAACATCCTGAATACGATCATCCTCATCGCGGGACTGGTGGGCGCATGGTTCCTGCTGGATTGGCTGATGGGCGGCAAATAACGGGGAATCCAGGATGTATAACCAAAACCTCGAAGACAAGATCGACGCTGCTGCGAAGGAATGGCGGAACGTTGAAAAAAAGAAGATGTTCGGCGGCGTCTGCTACCTGCTCAAGGGCAATATGGCCTTCGGCATCCATAAGGACAGCCTGATCGTTCGCATGGACAGGGACCTGGCGGAGAAGAGCCTCACGGGGCGGAACGTAAAGCCCTTTGACATCACCGGCAGGCCGATGAGCGGCTGGGTCATGGTGCAGGAAGCGGGGTGGAAGAGCGCTGCCGGCCTGGCGAAATGGATCGACGCGGGGAAACGGTTCGCGCTGTCGCTGCCGGAGAAGAAGGGGAAGGGAAGAGCGAAGAAGACGAAGACGTTGAGGGAATATAATGCGTAAATGACCCCGGATCCGGATGGCTTTGCGGTCACTCGCGGCGGGGGAGAGGTTGCCTTATGAAGATCAAGATGGACTTGACGAGCATTGAATGGTGGTTTTGGACGGTCACGCTGGTACTGATCGTAGCGGCCGTTGTCGGCTGGACGCCGGGCTACGCCGGGGTCATGATCGTGAGCGCCGTACAGGCGGTCACCATTGCCATGCGGACCGGCAGCGCGGTGTCCTTTCCTTCCCAGGTGCGGATCGCCTACTTCGCCTACACGCTGCTCGGTCTCTGGGATGCGGGGCGGGTTTACTGCTACGCGCTATTGATCGTGGGCACGGCCATGGTGGTATTCTTCGACCGCTGCGGGATCGCGCTGGTGTTGAAGCAGTTGCCCTGGAACAAAGGGATGGAAAATCCCCAGTGCAAGCTGCCGGGGAGTGAAGGAAAACAACGTTAGGGACAACGCGCATCCGTATAAGCCTGTAGCGTAGGGAATGTCAAGCCGCAACAGGCTGTTGAAAAAGTCTTTTTGTGGTTCGACAGGCTCACCACGAACGGATAAATACGAATAAATTCAATATACGCTCCGCTCGTCCTGAGCCCTGAGCTTGCCGAAGGGTCGAAGGGTAAACTAAGTGTTTTTCAACAACCTGGCAAGAATTGGCCCTATGGGCTTATCATGATAGCGATCGGTTGATCAAAGATCAAGGAGGGTGGCAAATGGCAGATAAAACATCAATGATATTATGTCCGGCATGCGGCGGTAATGGTTCCATAACGTGTCTTGTTTGTCACGGGCAAGGAAGGCAGTCAAGTACGAATGCAAGTCAACGATCTTGTCCAAGTTGTCACGGCATGGGGAAAAGCGTCTGTCCCCGGTGTCGGGGCGCTAAAAAAGTAACTGGCGAAAAATAGGATCATGTAACGTATTATCGGGGAGAGGGATGTTCCTGCGATATCTGCGGCATCCGCGGATATATCCTGATCCCCATAGGTTTGAGGAGATTTTGTATGAACAAACTATTTTTTTCAACAATGCTTCTTGTCCTGCTGTCCGCCGCATCAACGAATGCGGCAGGGCAGTTCCCGACCGACGTGATCAAGACCTCCTCCGGCGACCTGAAGATAACGTTCATCGGCCATGCGTCGCTGATCTTCTCCTTTAACGGCAAAATATTTCATGTCGATCCGTTCAGCAAACTCGCGGATTATGCGACACTTCCCAAAGCCGATGTCATCATCATCACTCACGAGCATGGAGACCACCTTGATCCTGCCGCGATCGGGAAGATCCGAACGGAAAAGACAAAGGTCGTGCTGACCGGGACTGCCGCAAAGCAGTTCCCGGGCGGGATCGTCATGAAGAACAACGACGTGCAGATCGTCGAAGGTGTCACGATCGAGGCCGTACCAGCCTACAATATCGTCCACAAGCGCGATACGGGAGAGCCTTTTCATCCCAAGGGCGCGGGGAACGGGTACATCATGGCCTTCGGCGACAAGCGGGTGTACGTGGCCGGGGATACGGAGAACATCCCTGAGATGGCAGGTTTCAAGAACATAGACATCGCGTTCCTGCCGATGAACCTGCCGTATACCATGACCCCGGAAATGACCGCCGCCGCTGCAAAGATGGTCCAGCCGAAGATCCTCTATCCCTACCACTACGGGTCCACCGACACCTCTTTGCTCATGGCGCTGTTGAAGGACCACAAGGGGATCGAAGTGCGCATCCGGAAGATGGAGTAGCTCAACCCCTTCAACTCCTCGGGAATCCCGGAGGATAGGGCGCGTACCCGTCATTGTCCCACAACCTGTTCGTCCTCTCCTGGCCGCAGTCAAGAATGCCTTTTTTGCACAGCGTTTCCCGCCACTCATACTTGACCAGGGTCTTCTGGACCGGGGCGCTCTCGGGTTCGAACTCGACCCGCACCACCGGAGAATAGGTCGGGTCGCCGAAACCCGTTCCCGCGCTCTCGCCGGCAAGCGCTTTTCCCTTTTTTCGCGCTGCACTGTCCATTGAAGGTGCTGACGGCGCTGCCTCATTTCTGCTCATATCGTACAGTGGTTGCGACCGATCCTTCTGTCGGTACACCGCGACGGCGATCACGCCCATGGCCGATGAATCGGCAAAGGTCCGGATGCTGTAGGAGTCCGCGGGCTCGGTAAAGTAGAACCGGTGGACCTCGCTGTCCGTGGTCCTCCACCCGTCGTATCGCACGTGCTCATAGGCGTTCACAATGTACATCGTCTCATTGTTCCTGAGGTCCGATCGTGATCCGGTAATGATGTTCCTCCCGTCAACGGCAATGACCACGCCGAGGCGTTCCGGCGAATTGTTCCTGATCATGACCCCGTAGTTCTCGCCTTTTTTTGCCTCGAGATACTTTTTGATGACGCGGGTTTCGTGTTTCCAGCGGTCTGAAGCGGGGAAGTCCCGGTACACGCTGCCGTTGTCCGAAATGATCTCGACGGAGACGCCTCCCGCGAGAGGGGCCCTGCCATGCCCGAATACCGGTGCTGCTGATACGAGTACTGCCATGATGATGCCGATCACTGTGTTTCTCATTGTGTTTTCCTTTCTTGTCCCGGTGAGGTAGCAAAGACAATTGTCTTTGTCGTTTCTACCTCATGAGACAAGGTAAGGATGGGTTTTGTTCCCAAAGGAACAAAGAAAATCGATTCTGTCGGGTATGACATATAACTATTGGATATTTCGGGAGAGACTGCTATGATGTTCTCGTAAATCCCGAATGCCTTGCCGGATGATTTACCGTACTGTTCCCGATTTGTTCAAGGATCCTTTCTTATTAAGGACGACATGGCGCTGAAATCCACGATATTCAAAGCAGAGCTCCAGATCTCCGATATGGATCGCAACTCTTACGGAGATCACAGCCTTACCATCGCCCGCCACCCGTCCGAGACCGACGAGCGCATGATGGTGCGCCTTCTGGCCTTTGCCCTGCACGCCGATGAGGCGCTGGTCTTTGCCGACAGCATCGGAAACGATGATGAGCCCTCACTCTGGCAAAAGGACCTGACCGGCGCGATCCAGGTCTGGATCGACGTGGGTCAACCCGACGAGAAACGCATTCGCAAGGCCTGCGGACGCGCGTCCCGGGTATTCATCTTCGCCTACGGCGGCCACGGTGTTGACGTGTGGCTGAACCAGATCAAGAACAGCCTCGAACGCTTGAGGAACCTGGCTGTAATAAACTTGCCCGCGGGCGCTCCCGCGGCCCTCGCCAGGCTGGCGAAGCGCAGCATGAAACTTCAATTCACTATTCAGGATGGCCAGGTATGGGTGACCGATGACCAGGAAACCGTGCACCTGGACCTGACGAACGCAACGGTCTTGTCGCCTACCTGATAGGTCAATGGCATGTCGCGGTCAATGATTATTCTTCTTCAGTTATTTTCAGCAATAAAGCTCTTCCCCTGTTCTTATTACCTCTTGCGCCATTCACGGGCATTGGTTTACAATATAACGAAGTGACCAGGGGGATATTGATGCACCCGTTGCGGCTCGTAATTTGTCGTACACGATCGGGGAGATCAGACCTTCAGGAAGGCAGGACACGCAAATGGGGATTATCGAAAAGCTGGGAACATTGTTCAGCAGCAAGGACGAGGGTGTCCCGAAGGTGCGGCCGGGCAGGAACGAACCCTGCTGGTGCAACAGCGGGAAGAAGTACAAGAAGTGCCATGAGCCTGAGGACGATAAAAAGGCGGCGAAAATGTGTGCCATCAACTGCGGCCCCACGTGAAGCACCAAGTGAGCTGAGTTCAGCCCATTGCAGACAGTTGCAGCAGCGGGGTCAAACCGTTGATGTAAACAGGCATGTTATCCGTAATCAGGCTGTTGAAAAAGTCGAAAATCACAGAAGATATCATTCTGAGTCCTTCGATTCGTCATCCTGAGTGAAACGAAGGATCTCGGAGTTTCTCAGGATAGACTCCGCGAAGAATCTTGCCTTTCCCAATACTTGAGATCCTTCACTTCGTTCAGGATGACACATCACAATGGTTTTTCAACAGCCTATTGCGGCTTGACATCTCATCTTTTCCGCCACTCCCTTACCTTTTGACAGAGGTGATTTTTTACCGTATAATGGCTTCACTGATGCTTATTCGAGAAGGAGGAATGCCATGAAGTTGCAACCGATGAATGATTGGGCTGTTGTACGGCCGTCCGATGCGGCGGAGAAGACCGCGGGAGGGCTCTATATTCCGGATAGCGCGAAGGAAAAGCCGCAGGAAGGGGTTGTTGAGGCGATCGGGCCCGGCGCGTACGAGGAAGAGAAATACGGCAAGAAGAAGATCGAAAAAAAAGATCGAAAGTTCATTCCCACGACGGTGAAGCCCGGCGACCTGGTGCTCTATGAGCGCTATGCAGGCCAGACGTATACCATCGGTAATGAGGACCTGGTCCTTGTGCGTGAGCGGGACATCCTTGGTACTCTGTCGGGCGAGGACCGGAAACCGCTCCAGATCCCGGCGTCCACATCCGCGCGGGGGGCAACAGCGCTTGTGAAAAAAGTCCCCGCTCAGGTGCAAAAAACGAAAAAAGCAACAGTCAAAAAGACGGGAAAGAAAAAATAGCAGACAGAGGCTCATATGGAAGACGAGTCCGTTATACGGGAGAAAAAGATCCAGTCCATCCTTGAACAGGAGCTGGAGGACGGCGAGAGCCTGGCTGCCGAGGCGAGAAAGGTGGTCTCTTATCTGCTGGTGGAGAAAAAGGGATACCTGCCGGAGGACATCGAGAAGAGGGTGGTATTCGAGGTAAAACTCGGCCAGGAAACGATGTATTCTTCCGTGGACTTTCTTATTTCGATCTCGGGGAAGAAAGCCATGGTCATCAAGTGCGCCGCGGGCTCACTTGATTCACGGGAACGCCAGGCAGTGGCCATTGCCCGGCTGATCGGATCACCGCCCGTGCCTATTGCGGTAGTGGCGGACCCCGTGAACGTGGAAGTATTGGATGTTGCGACAGGCAAGGTTGTGGGAGAAGGGTTCGGCGCTATTCCCGTCAGGGACCGGATCATCCGGATGCTTTCAGAATCTTCTTCCCAACCGCTCCCGCTGGATCGGATTGAGAAGGAAAAGCGAATTCTGCTGGCCTTTGACGCCATACGCTGTTGTGTGCCGCAGGGCGCGGATGGCGGCGTTTCCATCAAGGGGCCTGTTGCCCGCGAAGAATAGACAATACCTACCTGCGTTCTTGTATGCCCCGCCTCCCGGTGTCCCGGGATTGTTCTCACTACTGCGTATTAATACGTAAAGACCGCGTTGGCAGCCACGGAGCTTTCGATCAGGTGTGACGCATTCACATAGCCGTTAATCCCGCCAATGCAGCTCTCGGTCGATATATCGTGGGACGCGATGGAGGGATTGCAGCCATACAGCCTGCCCCCCATGTCCTGATAATGCTGGATCAGTTCAGCCAGCGGGTCGAATGTCGCCGCTTTGATCCCTTTTATATATTCCGTCTGGAACAGCTTGATGCCGTTATCCAGGACGAACATTTCGCAATCGTATCCGAAGCTCAGTGCCGTCAACGCCTGCGCAAAGACGCTCGAGACAAGCTCCTTTCGCGACTGGGGGTCGTGGGTTAAAATATACACGATCTTTTTCATGGGTTCTGCCTCTCTTGTGGTAATTAAATGAACAGCGTAGTATTCGAACGGAAAGAATCATTCAGGAACGTTGCCGCGCCGCCGATCTCGATACCGTCGAGCAGGTCCTCTTTTTTGATGCCCATCACGTCCATGGACATCTGGCAGGCGATGATCTTGATGTCCATTTCCTGTGCCATCCCGATCAGGGACTGAAGAGGTTCAACGTTCTTTTTGCCCATCATGTAGCGGAACAAGCGCGGGCCGATGCCGCCAAAATTCATCTTTGAGGTCCCCAGCTTGAGCGGGCCTTTGGGCCTCATCCAGAGGACCATCTTCTCGAGAAGCTTTCTTCCCGCGGTATTGATGACCGGTTTTTTTATGGCGTCGAGCCCCCAGAAGGTAACGAACATGGAGACTTTTTTCCCCATGGCCAGGGCCCCGGTCGCAATGATGAAGGCGGCAAAGACCTTATCGAAGTCTCCGCTGAAGAGCACCATGGTCAATTGGGAGCTGTTCTTTTCGAGTTTCGCGAGTCGGCTTTCCAGTTCCCGTACCGTTTTTGCCAAATCGTTCTGCTCCATGCTTCCTCCTTAATAGTTATTTTTTAGTGATCGTCGCAGTGATGTCCTTGCCGGACTTCGTAATACCGTTGAGCACGTTCCCCGTCTCATTGCACCATGCCGTGATGTCGGGTTCGAACGCCGCGTCGTCGCAGATGACCTCGAAGACGTCGCCGGGCGCCCCTTTTCTTGTTGCCATCGACAGCTTGATGACCGGCATGGGACAGGACATCCCTCTAAAATTTAAAATTGTTTTCCCCATATATCCTCCTTCCTTGAGTAGTTACCGCTCTTGGTTTATTATTATCAGTTTTTCAGAAAAAAAGCTACTGCAATTTTCCCTTGGGTGGCAACTTCCCCCTGTCGCCGAGCGCACGCAACGGCAATTCAGTGCAGGCCGTATTTTGTTTATTATACCTTATTGGCCGTACGATGTATATACCAGATGAAAATATTTTTACAACCGCGCGCCAAAACAAACCTTGACGGTAAGCTTGCCCTGATGCTAAAATAACCGAAATTTCGATGAATAGAGGCAGATGAACAGGGCAGCGAGAAATATCATCCTTTTTATTTCGCAGGGAGCCTACGCGGGGAGAGCTCCGGTCGCCCCCGGAACAGCGGGGACGGTCGTCGGGGTATTTCTCTACCTGGGGATGAAGGGTCTGCCTCCCGGGCACTATCTTGCTGTCTGCGTTCTCGTAACCCTCGTCGGGATGTGGGCTGCCGGTCACACGGAGATCATGCTTGGCCGAACGGACAGCCCCTCGATCGTGATCGACGAGATCGCCGGGTTTCTTATAGCAATGTTCATGGTTCCACCGCGCTGGTTCTTTATCGTCTCCGGTTTTCTGCTCTTCAGAGTGTTCGATATCATAAAACCCTGGCCTCTCAGGCGTCTGGAGGAATTGCATGGAGGCCCTGGCGTGATGCTCGACGACGTTGGGGCGGGCGTGTATACTAATATCGTGCTCCAGATTGTGGCGCTTCTCATTTCCCGATGAACCAGATAACCGAAGAGACCTTTGAACAGACCCTCCAGTCCTTTATTACCTCCGAGCAGATCGACCTCCGTGACGTGACCTTTATCGATCCCTACGGCATGCTGGGACTCCTTGAGATCGGCGAGCTCTGCATGCTCGAAGACGTGAAAAAAACGGTTTTGCTCCCACAGTCCGGCGAGGTATGCGCGTATCTCGAACGGATGGATTTTTTCACCCACGCGCGCCGGTATTTTTCCCTCGACCAGTCCCCATGTCAACCCACCAATCAAAAAATCCGGACCCCGGAATCGGACGTGCTTCTCGAGATCACGCCCATCGAACGATCGAACGACATCCATGCCATCGTCGGCACGGTGAGGGAACGCGCACAGGCCATCCTCGCGACCCACCTGCACTACGACGACCGGGCGATAAACAATTTTATCGTTGCACTCTCCGAAGTCTGCCAGAACGTAACCGAGCACAGCGAGAATAAGGGATTTGTTGGCATCCAGAAATACCGGTTCCAAAGCATGAATAAGAATGTCGTCAAGATCGCGGTCATGGACGTGGGCATCGGATTTCGAAAATCTCTGGCAGAACGTTTCAAGCTGCGAGGCGATCTCGATGCCATCGAGAAAGCGTTCCTTCACGGCGCTTCCCGGTACGAAGACGAGGGCAGGGGACACGGCCTCGCCGCTGTCCGGCGGTTCGTTGAACAATGGCAGGGCAAGCTCTCCATCCGCTCGGGAACGGCCAGACTTTCTCTTATTCCCGCATGGGCCAGGGGCAAGGCGAAGGAAACGAATCTCAGAGCCTTCCCCGGCAGCCAGATAAATATCATGCTGCCTGAAGTGTGATTTTTATTTTTTTAAAGATGTCTTTTCGTCATTCCAGCGAAAGCGGGAATCCATCCAGCATTTTTTTCTGAAATTTCCCCTTGACAAATCCGCTCATTTATGGTTCAATTGATTCAATTGAACCATACGTCTTTACTCCCTCGCCCCCCTCGGGGAGAGGGTCGGGGTGAGGGGAAATTTCTCTTTTTGCATAGGGGCTGGAGATGGATGTTATGAAACCGATAGTCACTGCTGAATTGATAGAGCACAAAATATTTCTAGTACGAGGGCAGAAAGTCATGCTCGATGGCGACTTGGCGGAGTTATACGGCGTGGAGGCCAAAGTGCTGAATCAGGCGGTAAAGCGGAACATCAAACGCTTTCCTTCTGATTTCATGTTTCAGTTGAGCGAAGATGAGGACAAGGCTTTAAGGTCACAATTTGTGACCTTAAAGCAAGGGCGAGGAAAGCACCGGAAATACCTGCCCTATGCCTTTTCGGAGCAGGGCGTTGCCATGCTCTCAAGCGTGCTGAACAGCGATCGCGCGATAGAAGTCAATATCCTCATCATTCGGGCCTTTGTGAAACTTCGGGAGATGATCGCATCGCACAAGGATCTGGCGCGGAAACTCGATGAGCTCGAAAAGAAATACGACGGCCAGTTCCAGATCGTATTCGAGGCTATACGACAGCTTATGGCGATAGAGGAAAAGCCCAAACGGAAGATCGGATTCCTAATCAAGGAAAGCCGGGCAACCTACAAAACAATGTAGGTAAGATTGAATGCAGCGAGCCATGAGTGAATCACCTGAAAGTGAATGGTATTCGACCATGCAATCGTTGGAATAATAGATGGCTAAATGAAAGGTAGGCACAAGATATGAGGGGACAGTGGATTGGAAGATATATCGGCTCCAGCGAAGGAGTGATTATCGTGAATATAGATGAGCGCTCATCGCACTATCAGGGAGTTGCTTATCTTAACGAAACCAATAAAACACTACCCAGCACCGCTGCCTGGTTTCATACTGAAAACAAGAATAAGAATTTCCAATTTCGTACCGATTTGATTCTGCCGATTGATCCTCCCGGGATACCTACTTCCGCGGACAAAATTCGGGACCACTACACAGAGAACGTAGGTATTTCCAACTACGCTGATGTAAATGGTTCTTGGGAAAGCGACTCTCTGAAACTTTCGTGGACTACCAACAGCGGTACGAAAGGCAACTGCACGTTGCCACTGTCTATGGCGGATAAACCATCGGAACTTGTCGCACAAAACAAAGAATGGGGCGCATTCAAAGAATATGTGGCTAGCCTGGAGGGGAGGAGATTCCTCTTTCGTGGTCAGAACAAGCCGTGGCGCTTGCGAACATCGTTTCATCGTGCTAACCGGGCCGATCTCACGCGATTTTTAAATGAAGACATTCAAGTGCTGCACAAGCATCTAAGTGCAAGGACAAAGCATGTCTTCAATTTGGAAAACCCAAATGAGAATGGTGCTTTTTTTATAATTTGGTTCAGCACCATGGTTATCCCACGCCTCTACTCGATTGGACGTATTCTCCCTATGTTGCAGCGTTCTTTGCCTATCGTGGCATCTCAAATGATAAGGCCGCCGAAGCTGTTCCAGCGGATAAGGTAAGAATCCACGTATTCGATCAAGCCCAGTGGAAAATCGACTTGAATCAATTGCACATGCTGGCGACCGCTGGACCTCATTTATCGATTGGAGAGTTCCTCGCAATCGAAAATGAGAGGATGATTCCACAACAGGCGGCTTCAACAGTTACGAATGTCGACGATATTGAATCTTACATTAAGACCAAAGAGTCTGATGGCAAAAAGTACCTCTGGGCAATTGATCTCCCCATCCGCGACCGCAAACAAGTCGTCCGTGAACTCGGGTACATGGGCATCACGGCAGGTTCCTTATTCCCAGGATTGGATGGGGTTTGCGAGGAGTTGAGTGAGCGCAACTTTGAAATCTAACGAAAACAGTCGAACCATCCTCGCTTCGCTGGGTGGCTCACCTCATCGTTAATAAACTGATTTCAATTACTGACCTTCTCCGGCAGGGCCGGGGAAAGAAGATAGAGAAACGGGAACTGGAATGATCAAGTACGACCTCTATAAACTCTTAAAAGAAGAACTCGGTAACGGCTCAAAGGACCTTGTCACCCGGCCTTCGGGACAGGCGATCCGGGAGCGGATCGAGCGGGACATTAAAGATGAGCCGAACGGCGCCGTGGTGGCCCTTGATTTCTCGAAGATCGGGGTGATCGACTATTCCTGCGCAGACGAGATCGTGACAAAGCTCGTGTCGCGCCTCCTCGGCGGAGAATATGGGGACAAGTACCTGCTCCTTGCGGGGTTGAACGAAAACCAGAAAGAGAACATCGAGGTCGCCATCGAACGAAAGGACCTCGCGGTCATGGCGGAGATGCGGGACGGCAGCAGGGTTGTTTTGGGAAATCTCAATAATTATCTCAAGGACACGCTCGACTTCATCGTCAAAAAGAAACGAGTAACAGCCAAAGAACTCTCGGATGCTAAAAAAATTGAGGCGAACACGAGCGGTACGCGGCTTCTGAACCTTTTCAAAAAGCGGCTTGTGAAGCGAATTGAGGAGGCCCGCAGTGATGGAAAGGTATGGGCTTACGAACTCCTCTGACAAGTTGTTGAAAAACTCTTCGTTCACCCTTCGACAAGCTCAGGGCGAACGGAGGGATCATAGAATTTTAAATCTATAGCCGTTCGTGGTGAGCTTGTCGAACCACTTAAAACACTTTTTAAACAGTCTCCTGAGGGCCAAATTTAATTGACGTCGGGTGCAACACGATGATACAATAACCTTTGTCCATTCTTTATCAAGGTATTCTTCTATGCGCGCTGAAATCATAGCCACCGGCACCGAACTCCTGTCGGGCGGCGTGCTCGACACGAATTCCCTCTACCTTTCGGAAGAGCTCATGCTCGTCGGCCTTGAGACCGCGTTCAAGACCGTGGTGGGGGACGACGAGCAGGACATGGAAGAGGCGCTTCGGAGGGCTTTCGGACGGGTGGAAGTAGCGATCATCACCGGCGGAATCGGCCCGACCGAGGATGACATCACGCGCAAGGTGATCGCCAAGATCGTCAAGAAACGCCTGGTGCTGAACGATGAAGCGCTGAAGGCCATTCACGCAAGACTTGCCGGCAGGGGAAAAGAATTCGCCGCATCGAACGACCGGCAGGCGCTGATCCCGACGGGCGCGAGGCTGCTTCAGAACCCCGTAGGCATTGCACCGGGTTTTTTCATTGACGAGGAAGGGCTGTTCATCGCGGTTCTTCCGGGGGTGCCGATTGAGATGCGGGCCATGTTCGACGCGGGCCTCCGGCCCGTGCTTGAAGAGCGGTTCGGCGGCAGGACGTTCATCCGGCGACGGGTATTGCGCACCTGCGGTCTGTCCGAGTCGGCCGTGAACCAGGCGATCCAGAACATTCTGAAGCGCGGAGTCCCGGTTGTGGGTCTGACCGCAAAGGAAACCGGGGTGGATATTCGCATCATCGCCCGTGGGCCCAATGCCGAGCAGGCGCAGGCGCAGGCGGAAAGGACCGACGCGGGAATACGGGAAAAGCTGGGCGACGCGGTGTACGGCGTGGACGGCCAGGAGCTTGAAGAGGTGGTCGGCGCTCTCCTGAAGCAACGGAGGCTCAAACTTGCGGTCGCGGAATCATGCACCGGCGGGATGATCGGCGGCCGGATCACGAGCATTGCGGGAAGTTCGGAGTATTTCGAGCGCGGCGTGGTGGTGTACAGTTATCTTGCCAAGACCGAGATGCTCGGCGTGCCGCAGGACCTCATCGAGCGGCATGGCGCGGTCAGCGGCAAGGTAGCGGAAGCCATGGCACGGGGGATACGACAAGCCGCGCGCACGGAACTCGGACTTGCCGTTACCGGCATCGCGGGCCCCGGCGGAGGGACACAAAAAAAGCCGGTGGGGCTTGTCTACACGGCGCTCGCTTCAGCGCAGGGGGTCAAGATCGCTGAACACCGGTTCCTCGGGACGCGGGAACAGGTCCGTATCAGGGCGTCGCAGATGGCGCTGGATATGGTGAGGAGACATTTGATAGGATAGACGAGGGACGAAGGACGACAGACGAGAGACGACGGACGAGGGACGACAGACGAAGAGCCAAGTCAAAATCGTCCGTCGTCCTAGTGAGCAAAGCGAACGATCGTCCATCGTCCATCGGAATTTATTGTGAGACTGTTTATCGCCATAGAGATACCCGCGTCTGTAAAAAAGGAATTGGCCGTGGCTCAGGGCAGGCTCAGGGTCGCGGGTGTGGATGCAAGCTGGAGCCGGGCAGAGGGTATGCACCTGACGCTGAAATTCCTGGGTGAGGTGACGGATCAGAAGGTCCCGGAGATCATGAGCAGTCTTCAAAAGGCAGCGGAAGGAATTGGGCCGCTCGGACTTTCTGTTTCAGGCATCGGGGCTTTTCCAAATCCGAAAAACGCGCGGGTGGTCTGGATCGGACTTGCCGGGGATATCGAGAAGCTCACGCGGCTCCAGGTTGCTGTTGAAAATGCCATGGTCCTTCTGAACATCGCGCGCGAGGAACGGAAGTTCACTCCGCACCTCACACTCGGCAGGATCAAGTACATTCGGTCCAGCGACAGATGGCTCAAGACATTGGAAGAGATCAAGGACATCAGTCTGCCGGGGTTCGAAGTGACCTCCGTCAGCCTCATGAAGAGTGAGCTGAAACCCTCTGGCGCGGTGTATACGGAGATGGGGCGCGCGGAGCTTCAATAAACGATAGACGAGAGAAGCGGGACGAGGGACGCGGGACGAGTGACGACGGACGAGAGACAAAAGATTATTCGTCCCTCGTCTTAGTGAGCGCAGCGAACGATCGTCCATCATCCCTCGTGATGTAACCTTCGGACGATTCATAACTTGAAAGGAGATACACAGTGGCGGATAAGGATAAACTAAAAGCATTGGAACTGGCGGTGGGCCAGATCGAGAAACAGTTCGGCAAGGGGTCCATCATGCGTCTGGGCAGGGAGGAAGTTCCCGCGGGGATTCCCGCGATATCCACCGGGTCCCTGGGCCTGGATATCGCACTCGGGGTGGGCGGCGTGCCGCGCGGAAGGATCATCGAGATCTACGGCCCCGAGTCATCCGGCAAGACCACCCTGGCGCTCCATATCCTGGCCGAGGCGCAGAAGGCGGGCGGCCAGGTCGCATTCATCGATGCGGAGCATGCGCTGGATGTGACGTATGCGCGCAAGCTCGGCGTGCACACCGACGACCTTCTCATCTCCCAGCCCGACACGGGAGAACAGGCTCTCGAGATCACCGAGACGCTCGTGCGGAGCGGCGCCATCGACGTGATCGTCGTCGATTCCGTCGCGGCGCTTACGCCGCGGGCCGAGATCGAAGGCGAGATGGGCGACGCGCATATGGGACTCCAGGCGAGGCTCATGAGCCAGGCGCTCAGAAAGCTCACCGGCGCCATCAGCAAGTCGGCAACGACTCTCGTTTTCATAAACCAGATCCGCATGAAGATCGGCGTTATGTTCGGGAACCCCGAGACCACCACGGGCGGCAACGCGCTCAAGTTCTACGCCTCGGTGCGGCTCGACATCCGCAAGATCGCGGCCATCAAGGAAGGCGAGGAAGTGACGGGCGGCAGGGTGAGGGTCAAGGTGGTGAAGAACAAGATCGCGCCGCCGTTCCGCTCGGCCGAGTTCGATATCATGTTCAATGAAGGCATCTCAAAGATCGGTGAGATCATCGACATCGGTGCGGAAAAAAATATCGTGGAAAAAAGCGGGGCCTGGTTCTCCTACAGCGGCACGCGGATCGGCCAGGGCAGGGAGAACGTCAAACTGTTCCTGCACGATCACCCCGAGATGGCCACTGAGATCGAGGCCAAGGTGCGGCAGGCCGCAGGTCTGACCGGTTCCGTTGCTTCCGCTCCGGAGAGCGCGGCGGCAAGGGAGAAGGAACCTGCTCTCTCTGTGGAGAAACCGGCGAAGGCCTCGAAAGGGAAATAGCGAGAATCAATCGAGGAACAGACTGATACCACAGAGTACACAGAGAAAAGCCAACTATCGAGAAGGATATCGATGAAGATTAGAACCTGAAAGGATCGAACAACAAAAAACACCTCTTAAGGAGAGGACACGGAGGGAGTAACCTCGAAGCCGTTCCAGTCTCTGTGTTCTCTGTGGTTGCAGTTTGACAATGTAAATAAGTGGAGCGCACGGGAGGTAGCCATGAATCTGAATGATTTGCTCAAGATAACCATCGAAAAAAAGGCTTCCGATCTGCATCTGAAGGTCGGTGTGCCGCCCATCCTCAGGGTCGACGGCAGGCTGATCTCCATTGAGACCGAAAAGCGGACGTCCCAGGAGGAAGCCCTTGCCACTGCGCTGGGCATCATGAACCCCGTCCAGAAGACAAAGTTCCTGGAGAAAAAAGAGCTTGATATGGCCTATGCCGTGCCGGGGATGGGCCGCTTCCGCGTGAATGTGTTCCAGCAGCGCGGCAGCGTGGGCATGGTCTTCCGTATGGTCCCGGGCAAAATACTGAACTTTGAAGACCTCATGCTCCCGACGGTGCTCCAGAAGATCGGGAGCGAGCAGCGCGGACTCATCCTAGTTACGGGAACGACGGGGAGCGGCAAGTCCACGACCCTCGCGGCGCTGATCGACTACATCAACATGTCCCGGACCGCCAATATCGTCACGATAGAGGACCCGATCGAATTTCTTCATCGGGACAAAAAGAGCATCGTCAATCAGCGCGAGATCGGTTCGGACACCTTTTCGTTCAGTGATGCGCTCCGGAGCGCGCTCCGGCAGGACCCGGATGTCATCCTCGTGGGAGAAATGCGCGACTTCGAGACCATCTCCACGGCCCTGACCGCTGCCGAAACGGGACACTTGGTGCTCTCCACCCTGCACACGCTGGACGCGTCGGAGACGGTCAACCGCATCATCACGGTATTTCCTCCCTATCAGCAGAAGCAGGTTCGGATGCAGCTCGCGTCCGTGATCAAGGGGATCATTTCTCAGCGCCTGGTGGCCAGGGCCGACGGCAGCGGACGTGTGCCGGCAGTGGAAGTGATGCTCGGCACGTTGTCGGTGCGCGAGGCGATCATCGACGAATCCAAGACCCGTCAGATATCGACGATCATAGCCGGGGGCCAGCTTCACTATGGGATGCAGACCTTCGATCAGTCGCTTCTTATGCTCTACAAGAAGGGGATCATCAGCTACGACGAGGCGCTGATGACGGCGAGCAATCCCGACGATTTTGCGCTCAAGGTCAAAGGCATCCAGTCGACGAGCGATATGTCGATGGAAGCGGAAGAGAAGAGGATGTCGCCGGGCATAAAAGGAACGATCAGTGGTACGAAACCGGCGACAGGGAGCGCCGGCACGCCAAAAAAGGAAGCTGAGGCGAAGGAGTACAAGGGCTCCTCGACGGACAGCGATTTCAAAATAGATCGGTTCGGGGACAAGTAAACCGGCGAGGGACGATGGAATCCAGAGGGACGACAGACGAGGGACGAGAGACGCAAAAGTCGTGGCGTCCATCGTCGTAGTGAGCGAAGTCACGCCGCGGCGTGATCGTCATTCGTCCATCAAGGTTAAAAAAGGGGACGGCGCAGTCACGTGAATGACAAGGAACTCACCCGCGCTAAAAATGCGGCTTACCGTCTTCTTACCTATCGGCCCAGAAGCAGGGCGGAGATCGAGGCAAAGCTTCATGACAAGGAATTCGACGATGCGATAATCGAGACTGTTCTTGCCGGCCTGGAGCGGTTTGGTTACGTGAATGACCTGCAGTTTGCGCGTGACTGGACCCGAAGCCGGATCAGGCTTCAGGGGTTCGGCAGGCGCAGGATCGGGCAGGAACTCAAGAACAAGGGGATCGGCCGGGAGCTCATCCGGGAGGTCTTTGCCGAGGTTTTTAGCGAAGAAACCGAGATCGAGACCGCAAAGCGGGTTGCCGGGAAAAAATTGAATACGATGGGATCCCGGTCCCTTGACCGCGAGACCCGCAGGCGCCGGCTGGCGGGGTTTCTGGAACGGAAAGGGTTCTCTTTTGAGATTATCAGGGATGTGCTGAACCAAACCGATAAATCTATATAAACGGCAATCAACAACGGATAAAAACAGATCAACACAGCACTCGGACCTGAATCTTCCAGAGGAGCTGTTTTTATCTTTGATTATTTTATTGTAACTGTTCAGGTACCCGATATCCGTCGTCCCCGAATGCCTCTATCGGGGACCCAGGGATGTTGAAAACCTCTGGATTCCCGATTAAATCGTTCGGGAATGACGACATTTTATAGTATAGCGGCAGCTTACTTGTCATGGTTCTCGATAATTTCATGCCATCTGAGTAGTTACATTATTATTCTCTATTAATGTCAGGAGTTAACATTGAAATCGAACGAATTACGAAAACTGTTCATTGACTATTTTTCCCAACACGGCCACAAGGTGGTGCCGAGCTCGTCCCTTGTTCCGAAGAACGACCCATCGCTCCTGTTCACGAACGCGGGAATGGTCCAGTTCAAGGGCGTGTTCCTCGGCGAGGATGCGCGGGATTACAAGCGCGCGGTCACGAGCCAAAAGTGCGTTCGCGCCGGAGGCAAACACAACGATCTCGAGAACGTCGGCCATACGGCGCGGCACCATACCTTCTTTGAGATGCTCGGCAACTTCTCCTTTGGAGATTATTTCAAGAAGGAATCCCTCGAGTACGCCTGGGAATTTCTCACCAAAAAGGTCAATCTCCCGGCAGACAAGCTTTGGGTGACGGTGTACAAGGATGATGACGAGGCCTTTGAGCTCTGGCGGACCGTGATCGGCGTTCCGGCCGATCGTATCGTACGCCTCGGCGAGAAGGACAACTTCTGGTCAATGGGAGACACCGGGCCCTGCGGCCCGTGCTCCGAGATCCTTATCGACCAGGGGCCCGAGATGTCCTGCGGAAAGCCCGGATGCGCCGTGGGGTGTGACTGCGACCGGTATCTCGAGATATGGAACCTGGTGTTCATGCAGTATAACCGCGACGAGACGGGCAAGCTCACCCCGCTGCCGAAGCCGAGCATCGACACGGGCATGGGCCTGGAGCGCCTGTCCGCCGTAGTGCAGAAGGTCAGGAGCAACTTTGAAACCGACCTGTTCCAGTCCATCATCAAAGAGATCGCGACCCTGGCCGGCGTGCCGTATCACAAAGATGCGCAAGCAGACATCTCCTACCAGGTTATCGCGGACCATCTTCGGGCCATGACCTTCCTTATCACCGACGGCGTGCTTCCCTCAAACGAGGGTAGGGGGTATGTGCTGAGGCGTATTCTCCGCCGGGCCAGCCGCTACGCGAAGCTCATCGGCATCAACAAGCCGATCCTGTACAGGCTTACCGGGGCCGTGGTGGACGAGATGCGGGAAGCCTATCCCGAGCTCGCGGACAGCCGGGATCATGTGGCAAAGGTGGTGCTGCTCGAGGAGGAACGGTTCGCTGCCACGCTCGACTCCGGTCTTGCTCTTTTGAACGAATCCGTTGCAAAACTCAAGGCCTCGGGTCAGGTCATGGTCCCCGGAGACGTGCTGTTCAGGCTCTATGACACCTTTGGATTTCCCCTGGACCTTGTCGCTGACATGGCAAGGGACATGCATCTCGAACTGGACGAAGACGGCTATCGCCGCGCCATGCAGGAACAGCGCGAGAAGGCGCGGGCTTCCTGGGCAGGATCGGGCGAGGAGAAGGTAAAGCCGATTTACAAGGAAGTCTCCGCAGGCATCAAGAAGCCGCTTTTTGTCGGCTATACTGTGCTCGAAGGCACTGCGGAAGTCCTGGCGATCATCAAGGGAGACAAAAAAATCACCGAGGCCCATGATGGCGATGAGGTGGAGATCATCCTTGATCAGACGCCTTTCTATGCCGAGTCGGGCGGACAGGTGGGGGACAAAGGCGAGCTTCTGGGAGAAGCATCAAAATTCGACGTTACGGACACGATAAAGCCGGTCCAGGACCTGATCGTCCACAAAGGGAAGATCAGGAAAGGTACCTTCAAGACCGGCGATGCGATACTCGCGAAGGTAGAGACCGGCAATCGGGCCGATATCGCCAGGCACCATACGGTAACGCATATTCTCCACGCAACGCTCCGGTCAGTGCTCGGCGAGCATGTGAAACAGGCGGGATCGCTGGTGTCGCCTGAACGGCTCCGCTTTGATTTCACGCATTACACGGCGCTCACGGAACGGGAAAAGGAACGGATCGAAGAACTGGTGAACGAGCGTATTCTCGAGAACCATCCCGTTGACACGGCGGTCATGGATATCGACCAGGCCATTGCCGCCGGCGCCATGGCGCTCTTTGATGAGAAATATGGCGATACGGTCCGGGTGGTCACGGTGAAGGATGTGAGCAAAGAGCTCTGCGGCGGGACCCATACCCGTGCGAGCGGCGATATCGGCATGTTCAAGATCGTTTCCGAGGCCGGCATCGCGGCCGGGGTCCGAAGGATCGAGGCGCTCGCCGGACGACGTGCGTATTGGGACGTGAAAAAAGAAGAGAAGTACCTTCGGGAGATCGCCCTGGTGCTGAAGGCATCTGACGCCGACATTGTCGGCAGGGTCGAGAAGCTGGCGGCACAGCTCAAAGAGAGCGAGAAAGAACTTGACCGGATAAAGCACAAGCTCCAATCCTTTCAGGCCGGCGATGTGATCGGGGAGGCAAAAAAGATCCATGGCGTCATGGTGCTCGCCAAGCGGGTCGATGGAATTGATCCAAAAGATCTGCGGGCTTTCGGAGACAAGCTCAGGGACAAGCTCGGGTCGGGCGTTCTGGCGCTCGGTTCGGTGAAGGACGACAAGGTGAGTCTGATCGTGATGGTCTCAAAAGACCTGACGACCCGGTTCCATGCCGGAACCATCATCAAGGAGATGGCGCCTATCCTGGGCGGCACAGGAGGGGGCAAGGCCGATCTTGCCCAGTCCGGCGGCAAGGACCCCGGGAAACTGGACGCGGCGCTTGATGCGTTGTACGATGCGGTAAAAAAAGCGGCTGGATAGACTCCGGCCAAGGAGCGATGCCTCAGGTTGTTGTAATAGATTCGTTTCCCGTTCACTCACGTAACAGGCTTTGAGTTATGTTATAATCAGATATATCTAACCCAAGGAGGTTATCATGAATGTCGCGGATATCATCAAAAGAGCAATGCTTGTTGGACTGGGAGCGCAGGAAAAGGCCAGGGAATTTGTCGACGAACTGGTCAAGGCAGGGGAACTTTCCAAGAGCGAGGCTGCCACGCTGGTGAAGGAGTGGTCGTCCAAGGCCGCGGAAAGCACCAAGGATGTGGACCTGAAGGTCAAGGACACCATTGCGGCCGTATTTGAGAAGCTGAATATCCCGACTCGCGAAGACCTTGAAAAACTGGAAAAGAAAATACAGGGCATATCTGCACGACTCTCGAAACTTGAAGGCGGAGAGGGGAAAGGCGGAGCATAAGATCACGGCTCCGGCGCTTCGAAGTCTCTGTTCTGTTGGTCATGCAAGATGACACCTCTGCCCAATCCCGCGGATCGGGCAGACCCTCGCGTTGGCATGCCGGATCGGGTATGGGCCATCTCGTGGAACAGATGTGCTCGCGACGGTTTTTCTCGCTCGGCAAACGTGCTTTCCTGCAAAAGTCCCCCTCTCATCGATCGTTGATTGTGCGCGGGGGAATGTTCCGTGTTCTGTTCGATGAACCTGATCCCGAATTCATCCGACGCGGACGGGCGCCGGCATGCAGACCGGACATACAGTCCCATCGAATATTTTATAACAAACAACTCACCGGAGTAACAGACGCTGGATCCCTTTCATTCGCTCAAGGTGCTTTATTGGAAAGGTTTCTGCTTATGGATCGTCCATGAACTGCATGCACGCAGGAGGGATGAACATCAGCGTTTTCCGGTTGCCTGACCGGCACAAAGTTTTCAATCCCTTTTTATGAAGCACACGTGCCTTTATGCCCCCCTTCCCATTGCGAGACAGGGATCGGGGTGAGTGCATCATGACGAAGGATCTGGGGGAAGAGGTCTGTCCCGATGAAAGTAATGAGCAAAGGATTAAAAGTCTTTGTCGTTGCGTGGGGGAAAACGCGAAAGCGGGTAAAGAAGCATCTGTGGTTGTCATTCCTCATCGCTACGGCAGCTCTTCTGGTTGGTATCCATTTTTATATTGCTCTCTTCATTCCGCCATCCAACGAGAAGGTCTGGAAGGAAGTCCAGGTTACCGAAGGGATGAGCTTTAAAGCGATCGCCGGGGAACTTAAAAAAGAAGGCATCATCCGTTACCCTGGATACTTCGAGATCATCGGCAGATTGCAGGGTATCAGTCGCAGGGTGCGAGTGGGTTACTACGGGTTGAGCACGAGCATGAGCCTTTGGGAGGTCCTGGACCACCTGCGAAAAGGCAGGATCATTGAATACGAGGTAGTGATCCCCGAGGGCTATAACCTGTACCAGATCGGCTGGACGCTGTCCGGCACTCCGCTCATCTCCGAACCTCATGAGTTCATCGATCTGGTAAAAAACAAGACCTATGTCCGCTCGCTCGGCATCGAGGCTGATACGCTCGAAGGATATCTGTTCCCGGATACGTACTATCTGCCCAAGGGCATCAAGCTTGAAGATATTCCAAAAAAGATGGTCCAGCGATATAAGGCCGTATTCTCTAACGACAAAAGAAACCGGGCGAAAGAACTCGGATTCACCGAGCAGCAGATCATTACCCTTGCTTCGATCGTGGAAAAAGAAGCCAAGGTGGATTCGGAGCGGAAGGTCATCTCGGCGGTATATCATAACCGGTTGAAGCAGGGCATGAAGCTCCAGGCGGACCCTACCGCGGTATACGGAACCAAGGCATGGATCACGAAGGTCACCAGGGAGGACCTCAAGCGGCGGTCTCCTTACAATACCTACCTCCACAAGGGGCTTCCCCCGGGGCCGATCGCGAACCCCGGCGAGGGTGCGATCCTTGCCGCGCTCTATCCTGAACAGGTGGACTATCTTTTTTTTGTTGCCCAGGGAGACGGCAGCCACTATTTCTCAAAGGATTTTCATGCGCATGAGAAGGCCATCGGCCGGTATCGATCGAATAAGAAGAAGGCGAAGCAGCGGGCGCCGTAGAAGGATGGCGGGTACGGGGTCACTTGGCGCAACACCCGCAAGGGTAACGTTCTTCTGAGAAAGGAACAACGCCGAACGCAGACGCTTCTCACGGGAGTATCCCGCAAATCAGTCGTGATGTTCCCGCACCGTTCTGCTATCCAGCGCATTTCCCGACTTGTTTTTCCCCGGGGCTGTTAAGGAGGGAATGCGAGATCGCCGTTACGGCCCTGACGAGCCTCTACATCCGGTCCTTTTTAACATACGCTTCGATCTTTGCTTTGCTCTCCGACGGGATGTTGGTATATCTGATCCCATAGAGCGTCTCGTTTGAACCTGCCTGCTTCAGCACCCGCATCACTTCTCCCTGCGTTTCGACCTTTGTGCCGTCAGGAAGATAGAAAGAGCACGAAATGCGGTTCCCGGGGGAGAGGTCCAGTTCTGAACTGATGAGCGCTCCGGTGGTGCTGATGTTCTCGGTGTGACACAGGAAATGCCGGTCATTGAACTTTCCATCAATGGAGACCCTCAAAAGCACCCGGTAGGCCTGTCGAAGGGCGACCTCAAGGAATTGGCGCACTTTTTCCTGGAGCAGGCCCGGGTCAACAGGTATGGGCAGGATGGCATGAGCCCCGCAATGCTTGCATCGCGCCCGGTGGAGGACATCGTCTTCGCAGATCATGATGACGCGGACCTCCTTGAGGTGTTGCGACTGCCAGATGATTTCAAAAATGGACTCACTGACCGTGCCGGGCAGGTCGAGACTTGTCACGATGAGATTGAGGGTTTCCTCGATGTGGGTCTTCAGGATATCCTCGGTCGTTGCCGCGGTATATACCAGGATGTCCGCGCGGTTGAGCAGGTTTTCGCCCTGCATCAGGATCGAAATAAGGTCCTTTGAGAACAATACCTTTTGCATGATTTCCTTTGAGCTTGTTTGATTACCTATTTTCGTCGTCCCCGAGTGCTTTTATGGGGGACCCAGGGACGTTGAGAACTTCTGGATTTCCGATTAAGGCATTCGGGAATGACGACACTATCAAAATGGTGACCGGCCCAATATGCCGCACACACAATTACTCTCTCTGCCTCGGATCAAGCGCGTCACGGATGCCTTCACCGAGCAGATTGTAGCCGAGCACGGTGATAAGGATCGCGAGGCCGGGGAAAGCCGAAAGCCACCAGGCGATCTCGATGTTGTCCTTGCCTGAGGAAAGCAGGCTGCCCCAGCTTGGAGTAGGCGGCTGAACACCGAGGCCGAGAAAGCTGAGTGCCGATTCGATGAGGATCGCGCCTCCGATGCCCATGGTGGCGGAGACGAGGATCGGGGAGAGACCGTTCGGCAGAACATGTTTCATGATGATGCGGCCGTCGGTGGCGCCGATGGCGCGCGCGGCGATCACGAACTCGCGTTCTTTCAGCGAGATGAACTCCGCGCGGATGAGACGCGCAGGCTCCATCCAGCTGGTGAGCCCGATCACGATCATGATATTAATGATGCTGGGCTCGAGGATGGCGATCACGGCCAACACCAGGAAGATCGTGGGGATGCTCAGCATGATATCCACGGCCCGCATGATCGCGCTGTCAAGACTGCCTCCGTAGTAGCCTGCGATGGCTCCGAGAAAGATGCCGAGGACCGTTGCTATCCCGACTGCCACGAATCCCACCTCAAGAGAGATCCTTCCTCCCCAGAGCATACGTGACAGCACATCCCTGCCGAGGTCGTCCGTGCCAAGCAGGTGCGAAAGGTTTGGACCGACAAGGATATTCTTGATATCGATGGTGGAGGGGTTATAGGGCGCGACCAGCGGCGCGAAGATGGACAGGATGAAGACGAGCAGCACGAGCGTCCCGCCGATGACCGCGAGCTTGTTCTTCATGAGGTAATGAAGCGTCTGGGATGTGAAGGATTCGGTGGTAGACATTTTTACTCCGGTTATTTCTTTTATTCCACACTCCGCATTCCGCCTGCGCCCAGCGATTACGAGTGCTCGCGCGAGTGCAGGGTGAAATCCGCACTAACGCAGTCTCACCCTCGGGTCGGTAAATGCATACCCGATGTCCGCCAGGAAATTCCCGAGCAAGGTCAGAAACGCGGCGGGGACCAGTATCCCCATGACGAGATTATAGTCCCGAGACATGACCGACTGGAACATGAGCTGCCCCATGCCGGGAATACCGAAGACCTGTTCAATGATCACACTGCCGCCGATGATGCCGGGGAGTGCCAGACCTAAAATGGTGATGACCGGCATAAGCGCGTTCCTGAGGGCGTGTTTGTAAATGACCACGTGCTCGGAAAGCCCCTTGGCCCTGGCTGTGCGGATGTAGTCCTGGCGCATGACCTCGAGCATATTGTTCCGGACATAACGCGAGAATCCAGCCAGACCGCCGAAGGACAACACAAAGACCGGCAGGATCAGATGCCGGGACCTGTCCATGAGCCTGTCCCAACCCGAGAGCCCCGTCACATCGAGACTCTGGATACCTGATATCGGAAGCACGCCCCACTGCACACCGAACAGATAGATGAGCAGGAGCGCCAGCCAGAACGAGGGCGTGGAAAAGCCTATGAAAACGAAGACGGTCGTGAAGCGGTCAAGGAGAGAGTATTGTCGGGTGGCGGACATAATGCCGATGGGGATTGCAATCAAAAGCACCAGCCCGAGCGAGAGCAGGTTGATCGTGAGCGTGATCGGGAGGCGTTCAAGGATTTTGTCCTTGACCTTGCGGCCGTCGGCAAAGGCCTCGCCGAAATCAAGGGTCACGAACTTCGTGAGCCACGTGGCGTATTGCTTGTAAAAGGGCTGGTCAGCGCCGTAAAGCTTGCGGAGCCGCTCCCGAGCCTCGGCGGACGCCTTTGCTGAAAACTCCATCTGCGCCTCGGCGGGACCTCCCGGGGCGAGTCGCATGACACCGAAACTGAGCACGGTGATGCCGAGGAGGATGGGGATCATCAGGAGCGCGCGTTTTATGACGTAGGAAAGCATCGGCTGGCTTTATTCCGTGACCTTGTATACGAGATCGAAAGGCTTTGCGTGCTGGGAAAGCTTGATGCCGGTAAACTGGCCGCGGATGGCTTTCTGGACCGGTTTGTGGTCGAACTCCAGGTCATCGATCTTCTGAGTGAAGTCGGTATTGTTTCCCTTGATGTGAATGGTATCGCCGATCGCGAGGTCGCCGAAATCAAGCTTTACCGCAGCAATGGAGGTTTTTTCAAAAAATCTTATCACTGATCCGATCCGCTCTTCCATAAGGCTCATCATAGTATAAAAATTATATCATTTCAAGGGAAAAAGGATAAGAAACCGGTCGTCTGTTGTCAGAAGTCCGGACATAGCGCTTGACAATGCGGAGGAGTGTGAGTATTATATGGCCTACCATTCAGGGTATAAATGGTGTGGTTGTACAGCGGGGCGTGGCGCAGCCCGGTAGCGCGTCTGCTTTGGGAGCAGAAAGTCGGAGGTTCGAATCCTCTCGCCCCGACCAGTATAAAAAATTGGAAATTGGAGATTGGAAGTTGTAAATTTTGCATTGTGCCTGATAATTTAAAATCTTAATTTTCCAATTTCCAATTTACAATACGCGAAGCGATTGCGCCTGTAGCTCAGATGGATAGAGCAACAGCCTTCTAAGCTGTGGGCCAGGGGTTCGATTCCCTTCAGGCGCACCATTCAACCAACAGATGATCGGCAAGCCATAACTGGTGACTGAAGCGAAAAAGGCAGAACACCTGACCCAAGGGGTTTCAGGGGAAGTATTCCCCTGAGCTTCGGGGAAGATACCAGAGGGGGCAGGCCCCCTTTGGGGAGCCCTTTACGGGCGACGGGTCAGCGGGTTCGATTGCCTTCAGGCGCACCAATAAAAAATAAATAGAAATATTTTACTTTTTAAGGTATCATATCTCCTGTTATTTTTCGGTGCTCTTTTAGATTTTCATGGTGGGCGTAGCTCAGTTGGTAGAGCTCCAGGTTGTGGCCCTGGTGGCCGCGGGTTCAAGCCCCGTCGCTCACCCCAAATTTCGATCGTAGAGACGGTCACGTCGGCCGTCTCTACAGCTTTTATGAGGTGTTTTCTCCGCGCCCGTAGCTCAGCTGGATAGAGCGTCGGACTTCGAATCCGCAGGCCGCAGGTTCGACTCCTGCCGGGCGCACCAAGATACCGCAAAGAAAAAAACGAGGGACGAGGGACGAGGGACGCAGAGCCAAGTCAAAATCGTCCAACGTCCATCGTCCATCGAGTTTTTTATCGCGCCTGTAGCTCAGCTGGATAGAGCGTTGGCCTCCGAAGCCAAAGGTCGTGGGTCCGACTCCCGCCAGGCGCACCATCAAATATAAGGAGACAAAAAAAGGACGGACGATGGACGATGAAGGGGAGATGAGAGACGAAGGACGAGAGACGACGGACGAAGAGCCAAGTCAAAATCGTCAATCGTCCATCATGCAGTGTATGAGCAGGCGTTCATTGTGCATTAGTTTTTTATGTTGCATCAAACTTTAAAGATAAGTATAATAGCCACTCTTTGCATCTGATACTCTCATCCTCTCATCTATGGGCCGTTAGCTCAGTTGGTAGAGCAGCTGACTCTTAATCAGCGGGTCGAAGGTTCAACTCCTTCACGGCTCACCATAATAAAACTCAGGGAGCAGTGAGCAGCAGGCAGCGGGACTTGAAGGCTGCTTCACGTTCACTGCTTTCTTTGTTCAGAAAGCGAGAGTGGCGGAACTGGCAGACGCGCCAGACTTAGGATCTGGTGGGCGACCATGGGGGTTCAAGTCCCCCCTCTCGCACCATAGTAGTTCGGAGTTCAGAGCGGGGGAGTTCGGAGGGGGAGTACAAACCTCCGTGTTATGAAACATGTTTTTAAACTCCACTGCGTCCTAAACCTTCTTGAACGCTGTAAATTCTCAACCCTCAACCAAAGGTGGTAAATCATGAAATCGGTAATAGAAGAAATAAATCCGGTAAAGAAAAAGATCAATATCGAAATTGAGCCTGATTCCGTCGACAAGGAGATGGACAAGGCGATCAAGGACGTTGCCAAAAAGGCGAAGATCCCCGGTTTTCGTCCCGGCAAGGCGCCGAAGAACATCGTGGAAAAACATTATGGCGAAGAGGTCCGGTCCGAGGTCATGAACAAGCTCATTTCGGACTCGTACCTTAGGGCGCTCCAGGAACACAAGCTCAGCCCCGTGGATATGCCGAAGATCGAGAATATATCGACGCTTGCCAAGGGCTCCCCGCTGAGCTATACCGCCACCGTGGAAGTACGCCCGAGCATCACGCTTGGCGCCTACGACGGAATTGAGGTTAAAGAAACGGACCTTGTAGTGACCGACGAAGAACTGAACCAGACGCTTGACCGTCTCCGCGAGATGTACGCGCAGCTCGAAGTTGTCGAAGCCGAGACGCTCGCGAAGGACCACACGGCGATCATCGACTTCGAAGGGTTCCATGGAGGAAAGACCATCGAAGGCGCCAAGGCAGCGGACCATATGCTCGCCATCGGTTCGGGAAATCTGATCCCGGGGTTCGAGGAGCAGCTTATCGGCATGAAGAAGGGCGAGACACGGGATATCCAGGTCACGTTCCCGGCGGATTATGCTAATAAGGAAATAGCGGGCAAGGACGCGCGCTTTACGGTGTCGCTTAAAGAGATCAAGAAAAAGGTCCTCCCCGAGCTGAACGATGAGTTCGCGAAGGATACCGGCGGCAACAAAACGGTCGACGAACTGAAGGCTCGGGTCAGGGAAGATCTCGAGGCGCGAAAGCGCGACGAGCAGGGGTCTGCCCAGCGTGAGGAATTGATGTCGAGACTGGTGGATGCTCATGCGTTCGATGTGCCGCAGGGCATGGTGGAACATGAACTGCAGACCATGGCGCGGCAGCAGGCCACTCGCTTTGCCCGGCAGGGCATGGACATCAAGTCCTTTGATGCGAAGAAGTTCATGGAGAAGAACCAGGACCTGGCCGTGAAGCGGGTCAAAGGGATCCTGCTGCTCGAAGAGATAGCTGAAAAAGAAAAGATCGAAGTGACCGATCAGGAACTGTCCGCATCCATCGCGGCGATGGCGAAGGGAGCGGGACAGACCGCGGACGCGGTCAAGAAATATTATGATTCACAGGACGGCGGACTTGATAACCTGCGTGCCTCGCTCGTTCAGGAAAAGACGCTCGGTCTCTTGCTTTCCCGCACCAGGAAGAGCTATAATAAAAAATAAGAAGGATCAAATAATTCAAGCTGCGAAGTCATTACGCCGCCGAGAGACGCGAGGTTTTTCTTTGTTGTTACGGTTCCCGGTGGAAATCCCGAAGGAGAATATATGTCATTGATCCCCATGGTAATAGAACAGACGAGCCGAGGCGAGAGGGCGTACGATATTTACTCGCGCTTGTTGAAGGACCGGATCATCTTCCTCGGCACGCCCATCGACGATCTGGTGGCGAACACGGTGATCGCGCAATTCCTCTTCCTTGAAGCCGACGACCCGGACAAGGACATCTTTCTCTATATCAATTCACCAGGCGGCATTGTGACCGCCGGACTTGCGATCTACGACACCATGAATTATATAAAGTCCCCGGTCTCGACCATCTGCATCGGCCAGGCCGCGAGCATGGGCGCGCTGCTGTTGGCATCGGGCGCCAAGGGAAAGCGCTTCTCCCTGCCGCATGCGCGTATCATGATCCATCAACCCATGGGCGGGTTCCAGGGACAGGCCACGGACATCGAGATCCATGCCAGGGAAATGCTGAAGATGAAGGACACGCTGAACAAGATCCTGTCAAACCATACAGGGCAGCCGATCGAGAAGATCCATGAGGATACGGACCGGGATTATTTCATGTCCGGCGAGGATGCGAAGGCGTATGGCCTTGTTGACGAGGTCATTGCCAAGAAAGTTCCCCGGCTTGTGAAGGAGAAGTGACCCCATGGTGGAAAAGAAAGAACATACAACGACCCCGCTCAAGTGCTCGTTCTGCGGCAAGGGGCAGGACGAGGTAAAAAAACTGATCGCGGGCCCCTCGGTTTTCATCTGTAACGAGTGCGTGGATCTTTGCAACGAGATCATCTCCGAGGAATGGGAAGAGATCAAGGAATCGAAGGTTCCGCGGCTTCCGAAACCCGCTGAGATCAAGCGCAACCTCGATGAATATGTGGTCGGGCAGGACCGTGCCAAGAAAATACTGTCCGTGGCCGTGCATAACCACTACAAGCGCATCGGCGTGCAGCACGAGATCGGCGACGAGGTCGAGCTCCAGAAGAGCAACATCCTGTTGATCGGATCCACGGGAGTGGGCAAAACACTGCTCGCCCAGACCCTGGCAAGGATCCTCGATGTGCCCTTCACCATTGCCGATGCCACGACTCTCACCGAGGCGGGGTACGTGGGCGAGGACGTGGAAAACATAATTCTCAAACTTCTCCAGAACGCCAACTACGATGTGGAGCGGGCGCAGCGCGGCATTGTGTACATCGACGAGATCGACAAAATCAGCCGCAAGTCCGAGAGCCCTTCGATCACCCGTGACGTCTCGGGCGAGGGCGTGCAGCAGGCGCTTCTCAAGCTCATCGAGGGGACCGTTGCCAGTGTGCCGCCGCAGGGCGGTCGAAAGCATCCGCACCAGGAGTTCATCCAGGTGGACACCAAGAACATTCTGTTCGTATGCGGCGGGGCTTTCGTCGGCCTTGATACGATCATCGAGCAGCGCATCGGCCAGAAGACCATGGGATTCGGCGCCGACATCCAGAGCAAGAAAGAACGGAAGCTCTCCGAGACGCTCGCCAGCCTCCAGCCCGGCGATCTGCTCAAATACGGGCTCATCCCCGAGTTCATCGGCCGCATGCCGGTCGTGGCAACGCTCGAAGAGCTCGATGAACACTCGTTGATCGATATCCTCACGCGTCCCAAGAACGCGCTCATTAAACAATACCAGAAGCTGCTTGCCCTCGAGGGCTGCAAGCTCCGTTTCACGGACGGCGCCCTTACGGCCATTGCCAGGAAGGCGATCAGCCGCAAGACAGGCGCCCGGGGCCTGCGCGCCATCCTCGAGGACGTGATGCTGAACGTCATGTACGACGTTCCTTCCCAACCCGGTATCCGCGAATGCCTCATCAGTGAAGAGGTGATCACCGAAGGGGCGGAGCCGCTGCTCATCTACGAGAAAATAGCCTAAGAGAAGGAGTCAGGAGTCAGTATCCCGAAGTCAGGAGTAAGGAATAATGATATCCATGGTTTCCCCCCATATTATGACTTCTGGCTCCTGTTTTTTATGAAAATACTCTCAGCCGAATTCGTCATCAGCGCCGTCGGACCGAAGCAGTTCCCGCAGGACGGCAAATCCCAGATCGCCATTGCCGGCCGCTCGAATGTTGGAAAATCCTCGATTATCAACTCGCTGCTTCACCGGAAGAACCTGGTAAAAACAAGCCAGACACCCGGCAAGACCCAGCTCCTCAACTTCTTCATCATCAATGGATCGTTCTACTTTGTGGACCTGCCGGGATACGGTTATGCCCGCGTCCCTCATGCAGTGACCGACGCCTGGGCGCCGATGATCGAGGGATATCTGAAAAACACACCGCGTCTTTCCGCTGTCGTCGTTCTCCTGGACAGCAGGAGAGAACCCGATGAGCGTGATCTCCGTCTGATCGACTGGCTCCGTCAGTATGATATCCCGGCGATTTACGCACTGACCAAGACCGACAAGCTGAACCGGCAGGAGATTGAGCGGGCCCGACGGAACATCAGCGCGGCGCTGGGGACCGCTGATAACGTGCTCCTCACCTCTGCCAAAAGCGGGCTGGGGCTCAAGGAGTTGTGGTCCGCAATAGTAATAAAATTAAAGGAGCCGGGATTCAGGGGTCAGGAGTCAGGAGAATAATACCAATTGTTTTGTTTCTTTCGCCTGATTTCAGACTCCTGGTTCCTGACTTCTGTCTTTTGACTTCTCAGCTTTTATGGGGGCTCACATGGAATTCATAAAAGACCTCATGGGTTCATTGTTCTGGGCCACGGCGTTCAGTCTTCTCTTCTATGGAGCGGCCAGTATTGCCATCGGTTTTCTTGCGAAAAAATCGGCGCAGTTGAAACCGATCGGGTCCGGACTCAACCTTATCATCCTCTTCATTGCGGTCCAGCTTTTCCTGCATCTGGGCGCGGCCGAATACCACCCGAGAATATCGCTCCAGCTCAACTTTTTCTCCTGGCTGGTGTTCACCTTCGCCGCGCTCCGTCTCGGCCTCTACCTCTATGGTGATCTCTTCGTGGTGCGCTGGAAGCGCGGTAGTTTTCCTGCGGCGTTCAAAAATATCATCACGGCCCTCGTGATCGTCATCGTCGCCCTGGTCCTGCTCAAGGAAATCATGGACATCAACGTCACGTCGCTTATCGCCACGACCACGGTCCTGACCGCGACCATCGGTCTGGCATTCCAGAGCACGCTATCGAACATGCTGGCCGGGCTAACCATTCATCTCGAAAAGCCGCTCAAACAGGGAGACTGGATCTCCGCCGCGGGACATGAAGGCAGGGTGATGGACATCTCGCTCCGGTCCACGAGGATCATGACCATCGAACACAACGAGGTCTTCATCCCGAACGGCAAGATCCTGAGCGAGGCCGTGGTGAATTTCAGCCTTCCCAATACGCTCCAGGTGAGAAAATTGACCGTTGGAGTGAGTTATTCCGATCCCCCGAACAAGACGAAGAACGTGATCCTTGAGGTATTATCGTCCGTGCCGCGTGTGATGAAATTCCCGGCGCCGGTCGTTCGCGTTATCAATTACGGCGATTTTGCCGTTCAATTCGAGATCCGGTTCTCGATCACTGATTTTGCCGCCCATGTAGAGATCGAGGCCGAGATCATGAATCTATTGTGGTACGAATTCAAGCGGAACGAGATCGAGATCCCGTACCCTGTGAGAAGCGTCCACCTCCATCAGATAACGCCTGAAACCCGTCATGCCGAGCAGGAGCGCAGGGCTGATGAGCTTATGAACATGATGAAGAACGTGGAGATATTCTCATTCCTGAGCAAGGTGGAATTGAGGGACCTGGTCGCCCACGTGAGCGTCAAGACTTATGCTGCCGGAGAGGTTCCTGTTCGACAGGGCGAGCCGGGCAGTTCCTTCTACATAATCAAAAGCGGCAAGGTGGACGTGGTCGTGGAAAAATCGTCCCGCGAGAGGGCGGTCGTGGCCACGCTCGGACCCGGAAATTTCTTCGGCGAGATGAGCCTCTTGACGGGAGCCCTGCGCACGGCAAGCATTCGGGTGAAAGATGACGCGGAGTTCATCGTGATCGACAAAGAGAGCTTCAGAACCACGCTTATCAATAATCCTTCCATTGCTGAAAACCTGAGCCAGATCCTGTCTGAGCGCCAGGCGGGTCTTGATACCGAACGTGAAAGGCTCGATGCCTCGGCCCTGGAGCGTCGCAAGAAAGACGACAAGAGCAAACTTCTTTCGAAGATGAGGGAGTTCTTCGGGTTGGACAAATAAGGACATCCGCGACTCTTTTTTCATCGCTGCGTCTTAATTGCTCAACGCCTGGAGCGGTCCTGTAGTTCTTCGAATAATTAAAACGACGATCGATCATAAAACTGTTTATGTGAGAGAGAAACCAGGAACACGAACGAACGGTGCGACTATAACTTCAATTTTACATCATCTGTTGATTACTTGCATCTTTCGGTGCATACGATGATGTTTTTGCAGATAGTTGCCTTTATTTTGGGATACAATGAGAATTCTCTTGACAGGTGATGTGTGAGTTGATATTTTGCTTTCATCATCGACATAAATTCGGGCAGGAAAAATAAAATACCTTAGGATTAGTGTGGTGGAGTGTGTTTGCATTGACTGAATTGGCGCTCGTGAATGACCTAAAGTGCGGGTCCTCATCAACCTGCGTCCTCCCTCGTTCACGGGCGTTTTCTTTGATTATTCGTGGTTTTCGAAGCAGCGCATACAAAATGGTTAAGGAGGTGATACCGGAATCATATGGCTCTGTGGTCTTGAAACAAATTTACTGTTTTTTCAATAAAAAAATCTAAAGGAGGATAAGAGATGTTGAAAAAAATAAAGGCAGTGGTGTATTTAATGTTCGTTGGCGGATTTTTATTTCTGACGGTACAGCAAGCCATGGCGATCCCGGCATGGTCAAGATTGACGGGTTCTGCATGCAACAGCTGTCACGCGACGCCGACTTGGCAGCTCACTCCCTTTGGACTTGAGTTCTTGGGCAACGGGCATCGTCTTGAGGCCGCGCCAGCCAATTTCGACCTGACCACGCAGAAGTTGGACAATTACCTCAGCCTGGTATGGAAGTTCAGGGCATATGTCGAAGAGGAAAAGAACCCCGCCTCGCAGTTCGAGCAGCATGCCTTCTCGCTCTACACCGGCGGCGCACTGTCCGACCGATTCTCCTATTTTACGGAGATGTATTTGAATGAAAACACGGGTTCAACCGCCGGCAGCAACGTGGTGCAGGGAGACGCGTCCCGCAAGAAGCTGGCTGAGGCATATCTCCAGTATAACCAGCCGGTCGGCAGCGGATTCATCGCCGTGCGCGCTGGTGAGATCCTGCCGGAGATCCTTCATGTATTCGGCGCGGGCGCCCGCAGTGCTGAGCAGCGGGCGCTTGTTCTGAATGACAAGGCCAATAGCGCAAACCCTTACAAACCATTTACCCGCTCACAGGGTGTGGATGCAAAACTCAAAATGGGTCCCGCTGAAGTTACCGTTGGCGCTGTTAACGGAGCCATGAACTCCACGAACGCCATCGATGCCAATAATCACAAGGACTGGTATGCTACCGCTCTTGTTAACTTTGACGAGCATAAATCAGCGGCAGGGCTGTTCCATTACGACGGCGTGTACTCGATGTACACCACTACTCTTGGTGTGAGTCAAACGGACGACCCAACGAAAAGCGTCAGCTTTAACAATGAATTTACGAAGGACGGGCTGCTCGTCCGCTTCATTCGCGACAAATGGCGCATTGTCGGGACCTATTTTATGGGCAAAGAAACCATCGATGCGGCAGGGGGCACGAGCAAGAACGAGGGCTATTACGGCCTTGTGGATTTCAACATCACCGACAAGTTGGGCGTTTTCGCGCGGTATGACATGCTGGATCCGGACACGAATGTCGGCAGCAACGAAACAACCCTGATCATGCTTGGCCTGGACGGCATGTTGTATATGTCCGACAAGAGCGGGGCCAGATGGAACCTCGAGCTGACTCAAAAAGAAGTGGATACCGCTACCGTGAAGAAGACCAAGAGGGCGCTCTTGCAGATTACCTGGGCGTTTTAACAACGCTTTAATGCACGCGGTATAGAGAAACTGTTTTTAAAGGGGGTTACGGTATATCCGTAACCCCCTTTTTGTATGCCGAGCATGTTCGACAGCTCGAAGGGGGTTCTTATTTGGTGATCTCCGTACCGATGCCTTCCTTCGTAAATATCTCGAGCAGGAGGGCATGGGGGACACGGCCGTCGATGATATGGACCTTGGTGCAGCCGGCATCGAGTGCTTCGAAGCATGATTTAGTCTTGGGCAGCATGCCGCCCGCGATTACGCCGTTATGAACGAGGGTTTCAACCTTCTTCTTGTTCAGCGTCGGGAGGAGGTTCTTGTCCTTGTCCAGAATGCCTACCTGGTCCGTCAGCAGGATGAGCTTCTCAGCCTTGAGCGCTCCGGCAAGGGCCCCTGCCACCAGGTCGGCGTTAATATTATAGGTTTCTCCATGCACACCGACACCGATAGGCGCGATCACCGGGATGAAGCCTCCCTGCTCAAGGGCAACGAGAGTAGCGGGTCGAACTTCGGTTACTTCGCCGACGTGTCCGATATCGATGGTTTCGGTTTCTCCCGTGCTCTCGGACTTCTTTATTATTTTCAGCTTCTTTGCCTGGATCAGTCCGCCATCCTTGCCTGTCAGACCCATAGCTTTGCCGCCTGCCTGGTTGATGAGATTTACAATTTCCTTGTTCACCTTGCCGCCGAGGACCATTTCAACGATGTCCATGGTCTCTTTGTCGGTGATCCGGTGGCCTGAGACAAAGGTGGATTTCTTCCCCATCTGCTCCATGGTCTTGCCGATCTGTGGTCCGCCGCCATGAACGATCACCGGATTGATCCCGATATACCGCAGCAACACCACGTCCTGGGCAAAGCCCTGCTTCAGATTCTCGTCGATCATGGCGTTCCCGCCGTATTTGATCACAAAGGTCTTGCCCCGAAACGTCTGGATGTAGGGCATGGCCTCGATAAGGATCTTTGCTTTTTCGATCAGCTTTTCCATTAAATAAACCTCAAAATAAATTTAGTAACTGCTCAGGTCAAAAGAGTATCCGCAGATTACGCAGATTTCACAGATTAAATCGAAACTGATATGTTTTTTAGAAATCTGCGCCCATCTGCGAAATCTGCGGATAAAAGAGTTTTCTCTGTGTCATCTGTAGTTGCCGCTACAAAATGTACCTGCTCAGGTCCTCGCTCTTCAGGACGTCGGCGAGGCGCTCCTGCACATAGCTTGCGTTGATGGCGACCTTGACGCCCTTTTTCTCAGGCGCGTCAAAGGAGATCTCGTCAAGCAGGCGTTCCATGACCGTGTGGAGCCTGCGGGCCCCGATATTCTCCGTGCGCTCGTTCACCTTGGCCGCAATGTCGGCGATTTCCTCGATCGAGTCAGTGGAAAAGGAGATCGAGACCTCTTCCGTGGCGAGGAGAGCAACCTGCTGTTTGATGAGCGCGTTCTTCGGCTCGGTCAGAATCCGGATGAATTCGGCCTTGCCCAGCGAATCCAACTCGACCCGTATCGGGAACCTGCCCTGAAGCTCGGGGATCAGGTCAGACGGTTTGGAAACATGGAACGCGCCGGCGGCGATGAACAGGATATGATCGGTCCTGACCGGCCCGTACTTGGTCGTGATCGTGGATCCTTCGATGATCGGCAGGAGGTCGCGCTGTACACCTTCGCGGGACACATCCGGACCATGTGATTCGCGGCCCGCGATCTTGTCGATCTCGTCGAGGAACACGATGCCGGACTCCTCGATCCTCTGGACAGCTTCTTTGATGACCTTCTCCATGTCGATGAGCTTCGCGGCTTCCTCCTGGAGCAGGAGCCGGAGTGCGTCAGTTATCTTGACCTTGCGACGCTTGGTCTTTTCAGGAAGGAGCCCGCCGAGCATCTCTTTCAGGTTCATCTCGATCTCTTCCATGCCGATATTCGAGATAATGCCGAAGGGCATGACCTTTTCCTTCTGCTCGAGTTCCACCATCCGTTCGTCAAGTTTTCCCTCGCGGAATTGCTGGCGGAGCTTGTTGCGCGTGCTGGTGTGCTGCTCTTCCAGCTCAATCGACGAGGTTTCGGTCCCCGGCGACGTCCGGGGCGGCGGCAACAGAAGGTCGAGCAGACGCTCCTCCGCCATGGCCGCTGCCTTTTCCTGGACTTGTTCCGTCATCTCGGATTTTACCATGTTGATGCCGATCTCGGTAAGGTCGCGGACGATGGACTCCACGTCACGGCCCACATACCCGACTTCGGTGAACTTGGAAGCCTCGATCTTGAGAAAGGGGGCCTGGACAAGCTTTGCCAGCCTGCGGGCGATCTCGGTCTTTCCCACGCCCGTGGGACCGATCATGATGATGTTTTTCGGCATGACCTCGTCGCGAAGGTCTTCAGCAAGACGCTGACGTCTCCAGCGGTTCCGGAGCGCAATGGCAACGGCCCGCTTGGCCTTGTGCTGGCCGATGACATACTTGTCGAGCTCTTCGACAACCTGTCGTGGTGTGAGTGAATTTTTCAATAAAACCTCCAGTGAAAAATAAGGGGTCAGGGGTCGGGGTTCAGGGTACAGGGGAGCATCAACAGTTCTCAACCCTGAACCCGTCACCTGGACCCTTAACCCTGCTGTCACAGTTCTTCTATCGAAATTACATTGTTCGTATAAATGCAGATCTCCGCAGCGATCTTCATCGCCTCTTCCACGATCGCACGGGTGTCGAGCTTGGTGTGGTCGACGAGCGCCCGGGCCGCGGCAAGGGCATAGGGGCCGCCTGAGCCGATGGCGGAGATGCCATTTTCAGGTTCGATCACGTCTCCGTTGCCGGAGAGAATAAATGAACGCTCATGGTCAGCGACGATCATCAGTGCCTCGAGCCGGCGGAGGACCTTGTCCGTTCTCCAGTCCTTTGCAAGCTCCACTGCGGCGCGCGTGAGATTGCCATGGTACTGATCGAGCTTTGCCTCGAATTTTTCGAAGAGCGTGAACGCATCGGCGGTCGCGCCCGCGAAGCCGGCAAGGACCTTGTCATTATACATTTTGCGGACCTTTTTCGCATTGTGCTTCATCACGGTGGCGCCGACGGTCACCTGGCCGTCGCCGGCGATCGCTGTTTTGCCGTTCCGTCGGACCGCCAGGATCGTTGTTCCGTGCAGGGGTGTTATTTCACTCATGATGCCTCCGGTGTAATAAACGACGGACGATGGACGATCGTTCGCTTCGCTCACTATGACGATGGACGATTAAGTCTTTACGTCCGTCGTCTGTCGTCCTTCGCCCGTCTATCTCTTCTGCTTCCGCGCATTTGGATGCGCCTTGTCATATACTTCCATCAGCGAGTCGAGGTTCACATGCGTGTAACGCTGGGTGGTCGAGAGGCTCGCGTGGCCCAGGAGTTCCTGAATGGCGCGCAGGTCGGCGCCGGACTCAAGCATGTGCGTGGCAAAGCTGTGCCGGAGCGTGTGCGGACTCGCCTTTTGTTGCAAGCCCAGCTGCTTTCTATGGTTTTCTAAAATACGCTGAACCGTGCGGGCTGTCAAGCGTTTTCCTGACGGCCCGATGAATACCGCTGAGGTTTCAGCGTCGCGGGAATGGCCTCCCAGATATGCGTCGATCGCTTCTCGTGCTTTGCCGCCGATCGGTACGATCCGTTCCTTGCGGCCCTTGCCTCTGATGCGGATGAGGCTATCGTTGCGGTCGATATCTTCCCGGTTCATGCCGATGAGTTCGCTGGCGCGGATGCCGGTGGAGTACAGGGTTTCAAGCACGGCACGGTCTCTCAGCATACTGGCGTGATCTTCGGGTTTCTTTGAATTCGGAGAGTTCATGAGCCTCAGTGCATCGTCGGCTGTCAGAACAGAGGGGAGACGCTTGTCGCGGCGCGGCGTGGCGACCAGTCTTGCGGGATTGTTAGTAAGGATGCCTTCGCGGTTCAGATACCTGAAGAAGGATCTGATGGCGGAGAGTTTCCTGGCAATGGATGATTTCTTCACTTCGCCCCGCATGAGGTGGGCTATGAATCGCCGAAGCGTTTGATGGTCTACGGCAGAAAGTTCTTTCTTGCCGAGAAAGGAGGAGAGCTGTTCGAGATCTGAGAGATAGCCGCGCAGGGTGTGAGGAGAAACGTTACGCTCATTTCTGAGGTAGGAGAGAAAGTCGTATATGTTCTTCCGCATGATGTACTGTAGCGTAACAGGCGCGAATTTGCAAGAGAAGAGGTAAACGTTATTCTGGTTTATCCGGTCAGGATTTTACAGGAGAGCCGGATGCCGGCGAGGCCTTTTTTCTCACAGGCTTCTTGGCCGTCTTTTTGGAAGGCGTTCGTTTTTTGCGCACGTCGCCGTTGCCCGCGTTTTCACGACGTATCGCCAGCAGTTCATAGGCACGTTCAGGTATCATTTCCGCGAGGCGGTCGCTCCGCGTGAGGCTTGCATTGGTTTCCCCATCGGTGACATATACACCGAACTTGCCCTCTTTGGCCAGGACCGGTTTGCCGCTCACCGGGTCATTGCCGAACTCGCGCAGCGGAGGCCTTGGTGCAGCGCGCCGTCCGAACTGGCGCGGTGTTGCAAGCAGCGCAAGGGCTTGTTCGACGGTAATATCGAAGATCTGCTCTTCGCCGGCGAGCGTGCGACTTTCTTTGCCCTTCGTGATATAGGGGCCATAGCGGCCATTTTGTGCGGTGATCGCCACGCCATCAGCCGGATCAACGCCGACCACACGCGGGAGCGACAGCAGCCGCGCTGCGTCCGGGAGGGTGATGTGAGCCGGATCCATTGTCTTGAACAGTGACGCCATTTTCGGTTTGTCAAGCCCGGGCGGGGGAGCATCAGGAGTGCCCCACTGGACATACGCGCCGTAGCGACCGCTCTTGATAAACAGAGGCAGACCGTCGATTTCGCCGATCGGATCGGTCCCCTTTGGCGCGGCGAGCAGTTTCAGCGCCGCCTCCAGTGTCAGTTCGTCGGGCGTCATGGTATCGGGAACGCTTGCCGTCTCTTCACCGCGGCGAACGTAGGGCCCGAATTTCCCCGGCTTAACCACGACTGCAAGGCCGGTTTTCGGGTCAATGCCGACGGGGAAGGTGTTGATCGATGAGGCATCGATCTCGTCCAGGTTTATTGCAACGCGTTGCTTGAGTCCGACGAGACCCCGGTCATTGCCGAAATAAAAATCAGCGAGCCACTGTTCCTTCTTCTGCAATCCCTGCGCGATCGCGTCGAGATCTTCTTCCGTGTTCGCGGTAAAACTATAGTCGACAAGACCGGAGAAGTGCTTCACCAGCAGATTAATGACGGAGAACGCAACCCAGTTGGGTACGAGCGCCTGGCCTTTTTTCCAGACATAACCGCGATTGACGATCGTTTGCATGATGGACGCCCAGGTTGAGGGACGGCCAATGCCCAGTTCCTCGAGTTTTTTGATCAGTGAAGCTTCGGTGTACCGCGCGGGCGGCTGCGTCGTGTGTCCACCCGGTGTCACGTTCGCAATGTCGATCTTGTCGCCAACAGCAAGCTTCGGCAGCAGCGCTTCACGCTTACTGATCTCGGTTTCGTCATCGGCGGATTCCTCGTACACCTGCCGGTAGCCCGCAAAGGTGATCGTAGTGCCGCTTGCCGTGAATTCGCAGTCAGTTCCATTGCTCAGTGCGCCCAGCCGAATGCTGACGGTGGTGCCGTTCGCGTCGGCCATCTGCGAAGCGAGCGTGCGCTGCCAGATCAGCTCATACAGGGCAAGATCCTGGGCGTTAAGATCACTCTTAAGTTCGCGCGGCGATCGCATCGGCGTGCTTGGACGGATCGCTTCATGCGCTTCCTGGGCATTTTTCACTTTTGATGAGTAGCTGCGTGTGGTTGGAGCGAGGTACTGCTGGCCGTATAACTTTCCCACTTCCGCGCGGATTTCCGCAAGCGCCTCATCGGAGATCACCACCGTGTCCGTCCTCATATAGGTGATGAAACCGCGTTCATATAAACCCTGCGCGATGCGCATGACCTGTGCCGCGGACAGCCGCAATTTCCGGCCGCCTTCCTGCTGAAGGGTTGACGTCATGAACGGCGCCTTTGGCGAAGAGCGGTATGGTTTTTCCTCGACGCTGCGGACCGTGAGAAGCGTTTTATCAAGGCCGGCTGCCAGCGCCAGGGCCCGGGTCTTGTCAAGGACGATTACCTTGTCGCCGGCACGACCCGTGCTGTCGAAATCCTTGCCCGTTGCGACTTTGGCGCCGTCGAGGGTGATGAGAACGGCCGTAAACGGAGGTGTCGTCGCAGTCAGGACCTCGATACCCCAGTATCCTGCAGCGACATGAGCGATGCGTTCCTGTTCTCGTTCCACCACGAGACGAAGCGCCGGGCTCTGAACCCGGCCGGCCGATAGGCCGCGATTTACGCGTCGCCACAGCACCGGAGACACCTCGTATCCGAAGAGCCGATCCAGGATCCGGCGGGTCTCAGCCGCATCAACCAGCCCGTGATCGATGCCGCGTGGATTGGCGACCGCGTGTTCGATTGCGGATTTGGTGATTTCGTGGAACACCATGCGCCGCACCGGTATCTTCGGTTTCAGGTGCTCAACGAGGTGCCACGAGATCGCTTCACCCTCGCGGTCTTCGTCGGTCGCGAGATACAGGGCGCTTGCGCTTTTCAGCGCTGCCCGGAGCTCTCGCACCACCTGTGTTCCCCGTTCGGTGAGCTCGTAGGTGGGTTTAAATCCATGGTCGACATCGACCGCGAGACCTTTGCTCGGGAGGTCTGCAATATGGCCGACAGAGGCGCGCACATCAAATGCATCGCCGAGATATTTGGCGATGGTTTTTGCCTTTGCGGGTGATTCAACAATGACGAGAGATTTCATTCAGTAATACCTTTTTGCCACAGAGGACACCGAGTAAAAGTGCAACATTAAAAGTATGATTCATATTCGGTATTCTCTGTGAACTCTGTGGTGAATCCATTCTAATTCCACGCGGTATTCTTTATCCGCCGGAGATTCGCAGACGAGTTATGCTCCCGATCATGGGGGGAGACGAAGAAGATAAAGGCAATTAGGTTCTTGATATGGTCAAGCTCTATCCGTTCGGTGTATGCGGTCATGGCCTTTTCCAGGAGTTCTTCACGCTGGTCCTCGGAGATGATGCCGAGGTGGGTGAGTTTTGAGACAAAACCAAAAGCGTCAACAGTGAACCGTTCGCGTTCTTCCCGGTTCATCGCTCTCATCCGGACGGAAGATGCCTTCGGTTCTCGTGCGAGGAAGCTCTCTGATTGGTTCTGCACGAGGGTCTGCATCAGGGTGAGCGCGGCGTCCGCCTCGGTGAGCAGGAAGCCGTTGTTCAGCAGGGTCTGCATGATCTTGCCTTCGTTGTCGAACAACTCCTGTTTGTTCCGTACCTGGTCCGCGATGAGCGAGAACAGATCCATCATTTGTTCGTCCAAAGTAACTCCTCTTTTTACCACTAAGACACACCCTGCACTCGCGTTACCACTCGTAACCGCTGGGTGCAGGCGAAGACACTAAGAACAGCCCAGTAAAGGTTGACTTTTTTCGTGCCTTGGTGACTTAGTGGTAATACTTATGATTCTTCCCGCACAAAATACTTCCCCGGGAGCTGCTTCGCGAGTCCTTTCAACTCCAGATTGATCAGGACCCCGCCCAGCTTTCCGGCATTGGCGCGGCTTTCATTCATGATGATGTCAATGTGCTTCGGCTCATTCGTGATGCAGCGAAGCACGGTTGTTTCTTCCTGGGTAAGCGCGGGCAGGGGACGGGCCGGCATGTCCGGTCCTTTGTCCCGTTTTTGCATCCCGAGGTCCCTCAGGATATCTTCCACGCCTTCCACCAGGATCGCGCCCTGCTTGATCAGATTGTTCGTGCCTTTGCTGGTCAGCGAGCCGATGTTCCCCGGTACGGCATAGAGCTTGCGGCCCTGTTCGAGCGTGTACTTTGCGGTGATGAGCGAGCCGCTGTCTTCGGCAGCCTCGATGATCACGGTTCCCTGTGATAGCCCGCTGATGATCCGGTTTCTCGACGGGAAGTAACCCGATTCAGGTTGCGTGCCGAAGGGGTTCTCGGTCACCACGGCCCCACGTCCTGCGCTGCTGATCTCTTCCATAAGACCCTTGTTCTCGGGCGGATACACCACATCGATGCCGCACCCGAGCACCGCAATGGTCCGGCCTTTTGCCGTGAGCGCACCACGATGCGCCTGGGTGTCGATCCCTCTCGCCATGCCGCTGACAATGGTAAAACCCGCGGAAGAAAGTTCCGATGCGATTCGGCGCGTTACGGTCATCCCGTAATGTGTGGGCTTGCGCGTGCCGACGATCGCGATGGCGTTGCTGTCCTCGGCCCGCAACGCGCCTTTCACATACAGGTAGGGCGGTCGGTCGGGCGTATTTCTGAGGCTTTCAGGATACGCGGGGTTGTCCGCGGTCACGATCGCAATATTCGCTTCATCCGCTTTCGCGATCTCCCGCTTCGCATGTTCCTGCCAGGGGAACGATCCGATTGCCGCGGCGACCTTGTCGGACAGCATGCCGATCTTTTTGAGATCCTCATAGGAAACGGAGAGCGCCCGCTCCGGTGAACCGAAAAGGTCGACGAGTTTCCTGAACGTGATGCGTCCTACTCCCGGAATGCTGCTGAGTCCTATCCAGAAGAGGGCCGGATCGGAATTTGTTTGCATGAGGCTGTCCGTGTGTGGGCTCTTTCCGCTCTTAAGGTTAGGAATTATACAGTCTCAGGGAAGATAGTCAAGATTTTTTTTGCAGATTTTTTTGCAGTCAGTTGTTGAGTATGTTATGGTAAGTCATTCTTCAGAGAAATTTCATCTCGAAGTCCTGATCGATACCTGAGAGGTGGACGGTGATTCAGAGAACAGCAAAGATCGAGCAGAGTATGCTCCAAGCGGTCCTTTTTGATTTCGGGGGAGTGATCGCGGAGGAGGGGTTTTGGAAAGGCCTTAGGGCTATCGGCAAGGAGAATGGTCTTGATCCCGATGCATTTTTCAAGACGGTTGATGCACTCATTTACGAGACGGAATATCTCATCGGTAATGCTGACGAAGCATTATTCTGGAACGCGGTCAGGAGCAAGACCAATATCCGTGGCACCGACGCTGAGCTTACAAACGAGATACTGAAGCGATTCGTGCTCAGACCGGACATGATCGCCTCGGTGGACCTTCTGAGGTCAAAGGGTCTCATCGTTGCCATGTTGAGCGATCAGACGAACTGGCTCGATGAAATAGACAGGAAAACGGTCCTGTTCCGGCACTTCGATTCGGTATTCAACTCCTTCCGGCTCCACAAGAGCAAGCGAGATGCATCTGTGTTCGGGGATGTATGCACGGCTCTCGGTGTCAAGACGGGAGAAACTCTTTTTGTTGATGACAATATCAATCACATCAAACGGGCACAGGGGCAGGGGCTCCAGACGATCCATTTTGTGGGCATGGATGATTACGATAAACAGATAAGGAATTTCATCGACATTGCATGAAAATGCTGATGGCGTTCTGAAGTGCAACAGTCATGAGCCAGCGACTCACCAAGGACAATGCCCCCCTCACCTCAGTCCTCTCCCCTCGGGGAGAGGAAGTAAAAAAGTTTCCTCGCCCCACAGGGGAGAGGGTTAGGGTGAGGGGGAATTTTAGATTAAAGCTCTAATGCCTTCCTTGCCAACTCCACCAACCCGAACACCTTCAAGTCCACAAGCGTGCCGCCCATCTGCGCGGCGCGGAGAAAATCCTGGACCTTCTGTATCGGGACCTCGGTCACTTCAATGATCTCGTTGTCGTCCCCCCCGTTCTTTCCCACATGGACAAGCTCCGTGCACAGATAGGCCCGGAGCGCTTCGGTTGAGGCGCCTGTTGAGATCGGACCTTCGGCGAGAAATTCTATTTTCCCCGCTGACCAGCCGGTTTCCTCGATCAGTTCACGGTTCGCGGCAGCTTCCATGGATTCTCCGGGATCAACAAGTCCCGCGGGAAGTTCGATGACGTCCCGGCCCATCGGCGGCCGGAATTGCTTTTCAAGAATGACATTATGGGAAGGCGTGACAGCGATCATGACCACGATACCGCTGACGCCGACGCGTTCGAGGGCCTCCCAGGTACGCACCGCTCCCCGGGCGTCGCGGTAGGTGATCTCCACCGCGCTCATAAAATTGCCTTTCCAGACGGTTTTTTTGCTGATGATTTCCATCGAGGGAAGTTATTCCGCACTCCGCATTCCGCACTCCGCAGTAACGGTCACAGCCACTTTTTCAAATCCAGCGTCAACGCCGCGGGAATGATGGTGTCGACTTCGCGGAGCCGTGTTCGGCCGGCTTTTACAAACATGGCTTTCTGCAATTTCTTTTCTTCCTTATAGTGGTCAAAGATGGGGAAATCGGCTTCGGGGATGTCTTTTGTAAAAAGCCCACAGCCCGCGAGCTGCACCGCGCGGCGCGGGCCGCGGATGGTCGGGCCGAAGATGCGGCAGATGTGCGGCCGCTGGTTGTAGATCATGCATGCGCCGTTCTCGAGCGCCGGGCAGGACATCTTTGCCGATCTGCGGGAGATTGAGTCGATGGCGGGCAGAGTTTTGAGCAAAGGATCTTTGCGGGAAAAAGCCTTCTTCTTTTCCAGGATATCAATCTGCTCATTGGCCTTCGCGATGACGCGCTCCCTGATGGGAGCGGGGAGCTGTTTCAGGGCGTTGCGCAGATAGATCGCGTCGAGAAGCGTGATGTCGAAGAACCCGACAGAACAGCACTCGTGGCACCCTTGTTTGCATCCGACGCCGTGTTTTGAAGCGGCAGTGGAGAAGACCGTGTTTGATCGTTCGAGGAACTGTCCATATTTTTTGATTATGCGGTTCATTTACACAAGACCTTTCTGTCGCGAGTTGGTGGATTATACGGGCTTGACAGGTGGTTTGTCAATATGAAGCGAAGGGGATGTCAAGCCAAAATAGAAATGTCCTATTGTTACCAAAATAGAAATGTCCGGTTTTAGGGAACAGTGATTGGCTGTTCCTGGTTTCTTCGTTTTAGTTTCAGATACTTTCTCCAAGGATGATTCGCAG
>JALNZF010000023.1 GCA_023229435.1 Nitrospirota bacterium | reverse complement strand
AGTGATCAATCGTCGCCGATAGGTCCCGTCTCTGGTTATGCCCTGGAGCAATAACTGATATCATCCCTTTTGTACGGAGGGGCGGGGAAACTGTTTTTTCCTTGACAACTGTCAACCATATCAGGGTATAGTGTTCAGGGTCCAGTCTTTCCTGAACCCTGACCCCCGTACCCTGACCCCTGCCGTTAAAGTCTCTCCCACTGCTTCGTGTCCGGGTTGAATGCCTCGCTGAAGGCAGTGACCTCCTGCTGCAGGCCGACCTCGTAACCTTCGTTCAGCCCGAAGTTCACGAGCATCTTGATCGATCGCAGGGAACTCAGGCTGTTTCCTCCGATCTTTACCGCGAGCCTGTTCGCTTCCTCGTCAAGGGCGTCGAGGGGGACCACCTTGTTCACGAGCCCGATCCTGAGCGCCTCTTCGGCGTCCACCATCCTGCCGGTGAAGAGCAGTTCTTTGGCCCTGCCGACGCCGACGGTCTTGTACAGTCTCTGTGACGACCCGAAGATAGGCGGCACACCGAACCGGGCCTCAGGGAACGAGAAGACCGCGTCCGATGATGCTATCCGGATGTCCGCCGCGAGCGCAAGACCGAGGCCCGCGCCCGTGGTCTCGCCCTTGACCGCGGCGATCACCGGGATGGGGAGGTTCTCGATGTGCTTTAAGAGATTGTAGCCCACCTCGGCAACATGGCCCGCCTCCTCCCTGGTCATCTTCACAAACCGGGCATAGTCGATGCCTGAGGAGAAGTTTTTCCCTTTTGCCGTGAGCAGCACCACGCGAAGGTCGCTCCTGGATGAGATCATTTCGCTGACGGTCTTGTTCAGCATTGACAGGACATCCTTGTCCAGATAGTTATCAGGCGGATGATCAATGGTCACGGTGCTGATCCAGTTTTTACAGTTTACGGCTACACATGAATTTGTCATGTTACATTCCTCCGATATCGGATTGCAGCTTTAGGATCGCCCCTCACCCAGCCTCTCCCCGCAGGGGAGAGGAGTTGTTTGAATCAGCATTCCGCACTAATTTACGCATTCTCCCAGTTCCTCTTCTCAACCATATAGTAGAAGAGCGGGATCACTACCAGGGTGAGTGCCGTGGACGCCAGCATTCCGAAGATGAGCGCCAGGGCCAGGCCTGACCAGACCGGGTCGGTCACGATCACGGCCGAGCCGAGGATCGCCGCCGCTGCGGTAAGCACGATCGGTCTTGTCCGGATCGCCCCTGCCTCGATCAGCGCCTGTACCAGCGGTAAGCCCTCGTGCTTCTTGTCGAGAATAAATTCCAGGAGCACGATGGAGTTTCTTACCACGATGCCCGCCAGGGCGATCACGCCGATCATCGACGTTGCGCTGAAGTACACGCCGGTCAGGGCAAAGCCGGGCATGATGCCGATCATCGAGAGCGGGATAGCCGCCATGATGACCACGGGAATGGTGAAGGACCGGAACCTGCCAACGAGCAGGAGATAGATGGCGATGAGCGCCACGCCCATGGCCGCACCCAGATCGCGGAACACATCAAGGGTCAGCTTCATCTCGCCGTCCCACTTGATCCGGTAGCCTTCCGGGACCGGGTTCTTATGCAGATGCTTCATCATGTCGATGACTGCGTAGACCTGGCTCCGTGCTCCCATCTCGGCGTACACATAGGTCACGGGTTCAAGGTTCTTGTGATAGATGGCCTTGTCCATTTCCGACGGGACCACCTTCACGAGCGACGAGAGCGCCACCTGGCTGCCCTGCAGACTCGTAACATACACCTTGTCCATGTCCGACATACCGGTCCGCTCTCCCCGGGGAAGCCGCAGGAAGATGGCAATCGGGTTCTTTGCGTCGGGTTTGTGCAGGGTCGAGATCGCCATGCCCGAAACGGACATGCGCAGGGTCTGAACGATGGTCTCGGTCGAAACGCCCGCGAGCGCCGCCTTTTCCTTGTCAACGATGAGCTGGTACTTCTCCTGTTTCTCCTTAACGCTGTCGTCGATATCCACGACCTGGTCCGTCCTGGCGAAGAGCATCTTGATGTTTTCAGCGATCTCGCGCTGTGTGGCATAATCCGGGCCGTAGATCTCGGCCACGACGGTCGCCCGCACCGGAGGACCCGGGGGGTCCTCCACCAGCTTGATGTTCGCGTTATTTTCCCGGGCGATCCTGGTGATGTCGGGCCGTATCTTGAGCACCAGCTTCTCGCTCGATATCGAACGCTCCTCTTTGTCGATCAGGTTCACGCGTACGTCGGCGAAGTGGCTCGCCTCGCGGAACGCGCCGCCCCTGAGCAGTCCGTTAAAGTCCATCACCGAGCCGGCGCCCACAAAGGTCTCGTAGTCCTTTATCTCGGGAATGCGGCGGAGATAATCGCCGACTGCCCTGGCTGCGCGGTCCGTGTTCTCGAGCGCCGTGCCCGCGGGCATGTCGATCGAGACCAGGAACGTGTTCTTGTTCGCCTTCGGCAGCATGCGGAATTTCACCCACTGCATGAGCGGGAAGGTCATGGAGATCAGGAACAGACCGATGATGATGCTCATGAACAGTTTACGCTTGCCGGGGTTTTCGAGCAGCGGCTCCAGGATCTTCTTATAGCCTTTATAGAGCTTTGTCTCTTCCAGCGGCAGTTGGACGACCTGATGGTCGGTCTTCATGATCCGGTAGCTTGCCCAGGGCGTCACGATAAAAGCTACAAAGAGAGACGTGACCATTGCCACCGGCACATTAAAGGGGATCGGCTTCATGTAGGAGCCCATCATTCCCGTGACGAACGCCATGGGAATGAACGCCAGCACCACGGTTATGGTCGCCAGGATCGTGGGCATGCCGATCTCGTTCACGGCCATGATCGCGCCCTGCAATCGCGAATGCTGCTGCAGCTTGTAGTGGCGGTGAATGTTCTCCACCACCACGATGGCATCGTCAACGAGCAGTCCCAATGAAAGGATGAGCGCAAAGAGCGTTATCCGGTTGATGGTCTGGCCCGCCAGCATTCCCACGGCAAGAGTGATAAAGAGCGTGAGCGGAATGGCGAGCGCCACGATGGCGGCCTCGCGCCAGCCGAGCGTGAGGAACAGCAGGACGATCACAACGACGATCGAGACCACAAGGTGGAAGACCAGCTCGTTCACCGCGTCGTTGGCCGTCTTGCCGTCGTTCCGGGTAACGGTCACGTTGATCCCCGGCGGGATGCTGGTTTTTTTCAATTCATCGAGCTTTGCCAATATCTGGTTCGAGATCTGAACAGCATTCAGCTTCTGCCGTTTGGCCAGTGCCAGGGTCACGGCGGGATGCTCGTTTGCCGCACTCTCGCTCTCGCTGGTGTCCTTGATGCCCGCGTGCGTGGAATGATGACTGTTGAACGCGATGCGCGTAAGCTTCACCGTCTCTTCAAAGCCGTCCGTAACTTCGGCAACATCGCCGAGAGAGACAGGCTTGTTGTTCGCAACGCCGACCACGGCGTTCCGTACATCACTTGCCCGGGTAAAGAAGCCGCCGGTCTCGAGGGTGATCTTCCTGCTGCCCTGCTCAAGCTCACCCGAAAGAAGATTGGTATTCGACTGGGTGATTGCCCCGGCGATCTGGAGCGGTGACAGGCCGTAGCCCGCGATACGGAGCGGGTCGAGGACCACGCGCACCTGGCGGCTGCGTCCTCCGATGACCGTTGTGGTGCCGACGCCGGGGACCTTTCTGAGCTCGTCGAGCACGTTGTCGGCCACGAGCCTGAGCTGAGCATCGTCATAAGCGCTTCCGGCCGCGGGAGAGAGCGTGATCGCAACGATCGGCACATCATCCACGTCAATGGGTTTTACCAGAGGCTGGGACGCGCCCGGAGGAGCAAAGTCCATATTGGACATGATCTTGTCATAGAGCTTCACCATGGACCGTTCTTTGTCCTGTCCCACGAGGAACTTCACGGTCACCACGGACATCGAGTTCATCGAAACGGAGTACACGTCCTCGACGCCGGGGATCTCCCAGAGGATGGACTCAAGCCGCTTGGACACGAGCTCTTCCACTTCTTTGGCGGAGGCGCCCGGCATCATCACCATCACGTTTGCCGCGGGGACCACGATCTGGGGGTTCTCCTCACGGGGTGTGTAGATGAGTGCAAAGAGCCCCAGTATCGCCGTTGCCGCCATAAGCAGCACGGTAAGCTGGGAGTTGATGAAGTACTGGGTTATTTTGCCGCTGATATTGAGTTTCATTATTCAAACCTTTTTGTCCGCAGATTACGCAGATTAACGCAGATGAACACCATAACACTTGTGGTGAATAGGCTCTGAGTCTCTCAGTCCGCAATCCACAATTTATTTTTGCGCCACTATGATCTTTCTTCCCTCGAGCCTGCCGAGGTGCTTGTCGCTGATCACCTGGTCGCCTTGTTTGAGGCCGGAGATCACTTCCACGAAGTTTTCGTGCTCATCGCCGACCTGTATCATCTGGAAGACGGCGCCCTGGTCAAGAGAGACGAGGTACACTCCCGAGATGCCGGACATCTCTACGATGGCACTCTTTGGGACCAGGATGGCCTCGTGTTTGCCGATGGTGAAGAAGGCCTTGCCGTACATGCCGGTGATGAGACCCTTGTGCGCCGGGATGTCGATCTTAACGATGAACGAATGGGTCCGCACATCGGATGCCTGGACCACCTGTGACACCCTGCCGCTGATCTCCGTGCCGGGCATGGCGTCGATCAGTACCTTGACCGGATTGCCGGGCTGAATGGAGAGGATGTCCTGTTCCTTGAGCGTCACTTCGAGCCGAAGGTTTCTGTTGTCCTCGATCTTGATGAGGGGCTGGCCCGGGAGCGCCATCTCACCCAGGTTGATATGTTTCTCCACGATCTGGCCGGAGATGGGCGCGCTGATGATGGTATAGCTTTCCATGGCCTTTGCCGCCTGCAGGCCGGCCTGCGCGTTCTCCAGTCCGAGGGTCGCCTGGTCCATCTCCATCCGGGTCGATGCCTTCGCGTCAAAGAGGCTCTTGATCCGGTCATACTGGAGCCTGGCATTGTTGTACGCCGCCTTGGCCTGGATCGCCTGGGCCGTGATCTCGCCGCTGTCGATCTTCATCAGCAGTTTGCCCGCGGCAACCTGTTCGCCTTCCTGCACGCTGAGGCGGACCACCCTGCCCATGACCTTGCTCGAAAGCACCGAGGTGTTCCTGGAATTCAAGGCCCCTGCCGCGGTGACCACGGAGTCAATGGTCTTTTGCTCTACAATGACTACGGACACGGACACCGGCGCTTCGGACTTCGGTGTCTCCGCATAGCTGTTCTCTTTTCCAAAGATCATATATCCTGCTCCGAGCACGGCGATTGCGGCTGTAATAGAAATGCCGTAAACGATCTTTTTGTTCATGGTCTGGATCTTGTCGGTTATGGTTTTGATATTCATGTTGATCTCCTTGAATTAAACTCTGAACTCCGAACTTTGAACTCCGAACTGAATTACAACGTTCCCACAGCCAGTTTCAGTTCCGCCTGTGCAATATTGTTATCGTAAAGCGCCTGGAGCGCGTTCGTGCGCGCGCGGATGAGCGCGCTCTCTGCGCCGAGTACATCGACGAAGGTGGTCATGCCCGTCTCGTAACGCTTCTGGACGATCCGAAGTCCTTCTTCGGCCTCCTGCGCCGCTGACGCCGATGCCGAGATCCGGTCGAGGGATGCGTCAAGATCGTAATAAGCCTGACGGACCTGGAGTTGGACGCCTGATCGGGTCTGTTCTTCCATCGATCTCATTCTACTGCTTGTCGCGAGCGCTTCCTTCACTTTCGATCTGGTCACAAGACCGTCGAAAAGGTTCCACTGGAGCACCGCCATCACTGCCCAGCTTTTTGCGTCATTGCCGGCAGGCTTGTCGCTGTTCCAATCCATCTGGCCCATGAGGTTCAGGCTCGGAATATAATCGGTGCGCGCCATGGTCACCGATTTCTCGGCATTTTTGCGGTTCAGCTCCATGGAGATGAGGTCAGGCCGCTTCGCAGCTGCCTCGTCGAGCATGGCGTTCATGTCGGTCTTCACATCCTGTGTAGAAAGTGTCCCGGAAAAATCATTCTCATTGCCCTGCGGCGTGCCCATGGCGAAGTTGAGCGCCGCTGTTGCGAGCTTGACTCCGTTCCTTGAACGGGTTGCCATCTCCCTGACCTCGGCAAGCTGCACCTTGGCGCGTAAAAGATCGGACTGGAGAACGGCCCCTGCCGTGTATCGCGCCTGCGCGAGGTTGACGTTCGCCTCGCTCGTTTCGAGCGACTGGAGCGCTACCTTGCGATATTCTTCGGCAAGCAGCACGCCGTAGTACGCTTTCACCACGTTATAGATTGTTTCCTGACGGGTCCGCTCGCGGTCCTGGACCGAAGCTTCCCGGGAAATTTTTGCCTGTTTTCTTCCGATATATTCTTTTCCGCCGTTGAAGACGGGCTGCACGATTGCCAGCCTCGTATTGTAGTTCGAAATGAGCTCGGGATCGTTCATGACAGCGGGATCAAAATCCGCGGAAGTCACGATCTCCTGGTTCAGCTTGGTGCCGAGCGCCATGAGCGGGCTATCCGTCCTGCTCCAGATCTCCGACACCGTCACCTTGGGTAAAAAAAAGGACGCGGACCTGAGCACGCCGGCATCGGCGATTTCGACCTGCGCATCAGCGGCTTTGAGACCCGGGTTGTTCTTGAGCGCCTTGTCGATCGCCTGATCGAGGGTCAACGTCTCGACAGCATAGCTGTAAGCTGCCGCCATAAAGGTCAACAGCGTGATCAATATCAGATATGTTGCGATACGCGCAATTTTGCACTTCCTGCTTTTCATTATGATGCCCTGGTCATCGAAACATTTTCGAGCATGTTCCATGTCATGATCCCGCCTTCAAGATTTTTTACCTTGTATCCCATGCGCGAAAGATAGGAACAGGCATGGGCGCTTCTGTTCCCGACCCTGCAGTAGACCACGATCTCTTTATTTTTCGGCAGCTCGTCGATCCGGTAGCCGAGTTCCTGGAGCGGGAGCAGATACGACCCCTGGATCGCCTGCGCAGCGTTCTCCTGCGGAGTGCGTACATCAAGCAGAAGAAAATCCTCACCTGTTTCTAATTTTTTTATCAGATCATGTGGTCCTATGTTCTGACATCCATTGCTGTTGAAAAACATTATGCACCTCCTGTATACGCTCTCAGGTTCTTTCTATTACAACATGCATGCCAAAACATAATGTGCTGCTTTTGCAGGGGTTTTAGAATTTCAGATGTATCAGTGGGGAAGTGAACGGAAAAATTTGTCGAACGGGTTGCGGGTCTTGGTCAATCAACTTGTTGATTTTGTTGTTTTCATGTATTCGACAATTTTGTGCATTCATACAGCGAATGTCAGATGTGAGATTAACTGTCTCGGCATAGAGAGATGTGTCATTCTCACACGAAGCCACCAAGCCACGAAGGAAGGCTTTAATTAGAGTCTGTATTTTAATTGCCGTTTGCTTAAGATCGTCATTCCTGCGAAGGCAGGAATCCAGTCTTTTCATAAGTCTCTGGATGCCGGATCAAGTTCGGTATGACGAAAAAGAGAGTTTAAATACAGACTCTAATTTTTAAAAGACAGATTCTCATTGTGTTTTACTTCGTGTGCTGCGAGCCTCGTGTGAGCAACGGGGAGGATTAAGGTGGGGATGGGTTGGTGATGATATTCAAGGTCGAATTAGATTTGATACCAAATAGGATTCTCGAAAAGATCAAGCCGACAGAACGGGCCTGTCAATTATTACAACACGGAAGGGAGTTCGCGATTGGCCGGCAGGATGAACACGCGCGTCACTCGCCGCTTTTTGGCGAGTCGATGTGGACGCGCATGTTGTAGTCATCGCGTTGGGTTTCGCACAGCTCTACCCGATTTAACCGCCCGCCACTGTCGTGAGTGACCCTGATTATTACTCAATTTACCATAAATCAAAATTATGCACGCGGCCACGGTTGAGTCGGATTCTCGATTTTTCTTTCTGGCCGTGGAGTGTCTTTTGGTGTTGGACAAGGGGGTTGCGGGGTTGGACGCTCGGGCTGAGATGGCACTTTTGGCGGTTGTTTTTTTTCTGACATAATCAGGCCTCCGGAATGTAAAAGCAGTGAGCCGGGAGTTCATTTGCTACCTGTCTTTCGAACTCGCGTTTTTTGCTCTTTCTAATTGTTCCTTCATTAGTTTTTTGATTTATAAATCTCTTTTGATCTAGGAGATAATAAAACTGATCTTTAAACTCATTGTCATATCTTTGTTGTTGATTTATCAATATAGTGAGTTTATGAAAATCATGTTCTAATGATTTAAAATCCGATAATATTTCACTATATTTTTGGATTTTGCCACTAAGATCCAACATAGGCAGTTCAGAACTGCAAGAACTGCGGTTAACACTGAGAGATATTTCCAAACAGTTTGTCCAGGTGCATCTTGCCAAAACCAAAAACTTGCGACACTAGACGAAGCAGTTAATGCTAAAGTAAATTCAACGAGAAAATTCCATTTTTTATAGTTTGCTAAATGGTATTCATTTATTCTCGCATTTAATCTTGCAGTTCTATATTCATCATAGATGTCCCAAACTGGATGCTGTAAATTCCGTTGCTCAGAATTCATAAGTTCCTCTCAGAGAAGGCGCGGCGGTCTCGACCGTGCAATACATTTCAATCCATGCGCTTTCGATTAAGTTCTTGATTCCGGATATAGAGTTTGCCTATAATCGTCATTGCGAACAGGATTATACTCATAACGATTAGAATGAAACCAGCTCGAAGAAATAACTTTTGAGTCGAAACAGACATCGGGATAAGTTGCAGTACGCCAAGACCAAAGAGAGCAACGCCAATCCACCCAATCAATTGGCTTTTTTGATTCAATAAGCTGTGATACCGTTTTGCTGAAAACTCCGCAAACTTTCGTTCTTGCTCTGTTAGTTCCATTTCATCTCCTGAGTCGATTTATTACTGTATAACGCCCCGGGTGAGCGGCTGGCCCCGCAGGGGCCCGTCCGTCTCGATCCGGTTTGATAGCCCGCGCTGTTTTCGCGGGATATCAGGATCAGCCGCTCACCCGGGGCGATAGCGCGTCGCGAAGCGACGGGCTATCGCCCGCGTGTACCGCCGCGAAGCGGTCGGACACGACGCGGTGGTTGTAATGTCTTTTGCTATTTCGATGAGGGCGATTTCTTTAAGAAACGCGACACATCACGTTTGGAGGCCTCATGCTCAGCTTTCGCGATAAGTTCAGTTTCTTCCGATACAGACAACGCATCGCCAATAAATTCCCGTTTATCTGCCTTATATTGTTCAATAAACGACTTGACCCTGTTGTTAAGCGTTACATTATCAACTTGAAACTTCGTAATCTGTTTTGTAAGTTTAAGATTTTCCGCCTCCAATGCAGCAACATAATTTTGAACTTCAATGTCACACGCTTGGAGTTTTATTCTCAAAGACGCCATGGGGTCAGTGTCCGAAACAGTTTGCGGAACTGCTTTCAATCTTTTTTGATTACTTTTCGGAGTGGTCATTGATGCCTTTCATGAGGGACAAAATGGTAAACGTTCTTACCGTAGTGGTGGAACTTATTATTAGTTTTATGCTGTTAGATTCACTTTTGCCATTGAGCTAAAGCATTTGCAGAACAGGAAGTGATTCCGCTAAAATCATTTCGGCCCATTGAAATTTTAATTCGTTGTTCATTGATGGTTTGAATTTTCTTATTATTTTTGTCTGCATAGTCGTAAGCAAGCGCCGTGAGTGCGCTTTTACAGGCAACTGCAACCGCGTCACTTTCAGGGAAAAACTGATAGCGGGAATAGTAGACTGTTATAGAAAATCCATCGTCCATCGGGTCGATTGCATATTCGGTGTTTTTGTCATAGGTTGTAAATGTTGAATTGGTATACTTCATCGGAGTTGCACAACCCAGTCCAAGTAGGACAATAATGAGTAAAAGAGTTCTCATATAGTTTCTCCAGTACAACCAGTTATTGACTATCCCCCTTGTTTTTAGATCTTTACTATGGGGGATAGTAAAGCACGGATTTCCGGAATTATCGAGTTTAGCAACATATATGCCATTTAGGGCCTGTTGCATACATCGTTTTTATTATGCTTACAATCTCATCTTAAGCGGAATTCTAAAATACCAATGACTTTTCCGCTTGCCCAGAAGCCTGTGAAGGTGAATGGCAGTTTGCGTACCACGTTGTTAGTAAAGGTACCCGCAGTGCTGATTTTTCAGTTGACAGGCGAAAATTTATGCCTATACGCGTGTCAAGATAATAAAAGATCTTCGTTTCTCACAGAGGCAAATCCGTGGTAATATGATCCTGCCATGACCCTCGAAGAAAAACTCCAGAACCTCCCGGATTCGCCGGGGGTCTACCTCATGAAGGACGGAAAGGGGTACGTGATCTATGTCGGCAAGGCCCTGTCCCTCTGGGACCGTGTGCGCTCTTATTTTCAGAAGGGCGCCATGGGCGAAAAGACCGAGAGGCTGGTGCCATTTCAGCTTGACAGCCTTCTTGACATGAATTATCATATTCTCAAAAGAAAGGCGGTTATCATGCGTGCAACCATTAAAACTGCTGATGCACATCCTGCCAGAGCCGCGATTTTAAAAAAGCTCGCTAAATCAACGCGGGCGGTTACGGCCAGTACCATGCTTCCCTTCCTGAAGAAGAAGGGCGCAACGGAGTTGACACTTCTTGAACTCAGAAAGCGGCTGTCTGCTCTGAAGACCCCGCTCTCTCGGGAAATCATCGCGGAGCGCGGAAGAGGTTGATGCGTTATTTCTATTTCGATACGAGCGCCCTCGCGAAAAGATACTCGTTTGAGATCGGTTCGGAACAAGTTGATTCTCTGATCGCCGACGAGAAAAACGTGATCGTTATAGGCAATATCGCCATTACCGAGATTTATTCCGCCCTCAGCAAAAAAGTCAGGACCCGTGAAATTACCCAGCACGACTTCCTTTCCGCTGTTTACAACTTCGAGAAAGACATTGCAAAAAATTCATATCGCTTTTTGGAAGTGGATAACGACATCGTCACTGCCACAAAACGCCTCATCCTTACCTATCCAGAACTCCGTACGTATGATTCCATCCATCTGGCCCTCGCGCTTGAGCTTTCCGAGTTGACTCCCTGCGTCGTCACGAGCGATATCGTCCTTTATAGAACGTGTCAGGCGGAAGGGCTGCAGGTCATCAATCCTGAATAGCTGCCGATCTCGGGGCCTTTTATTCTCCATCTCTCCTAATTATCTTCCTCTGTCCCTGAGCAGTTACAAAAATATCTTAGTTTCTCACAAGTAAGATCCGTGGTAAAATAAGCCTGCCATGACCCTCGAAGAAAAACTCCAGAACCTCCCGGATTCACCGGGCGTTTACCTCATGAAGGACGGAAAGGGGCATGTGATCTATGTCGGCAAGGCCCGGTCCCTCTGGAACCGGGTGCGCTCGTATTTCCAGAAGGGCGCCATGGGCGAAAAGACCGAGATGCTGGTCCGCCAGATCGTCGACATCGAGACCATCATGACCCACACCGAGCTCGAGGCGCTGATCCTTGAGTCCACCCTTATTAAGAAACACCGCCCCCGCTACAACATCATTCTCCGGGACGACAAGAACTATCCCTACCTCCGGTTCGACATGAAGGCCGAATATCCCCGCCTCGATGTGGTCCGGGGACTGAAGAAGGACGGTGCGCTGTACTACGGCCCTTATGTCCCCGCGGGCGGCATGTGGGAACTGCTCTCGCTGATCCGGCGTATGTTTCCGCTTGCTACGTGCAAAAAGGAGTTTAATAAAGACAAGCCCGAGCGTCCGTGCGTGCAGCACCAGATCGGCAGGTGCATGGCGCCGTGCTCGGGAGCGGTGGACCAGGAAGCGTATAAGGACATGGCCGGCCAGGTGCGCTTGTTCCTCGAAGGCAAGGACCGGGACCTGCTCGACCTGCTGAAGCAGCGCATGGCAGAGGAGTCGGACAAAATGGACTACGAGCGCGCGGCGGAGCTTCGCGACCGGATCGCGAAGATCGAAGGGGCCTTCGAGAAGCAGAAGATCATCTCACCGGGGTTCGAGAACCAGGACGTGATCGGCATGGTCTCGGAAGGCGGCCACGCGAATATCCAGGCGCTCTTTATCCGGAACGGCATGCTGCTCGGAAGAAAGGATTTCACCATCCCCGATGTGCTCGGCATGACGGAAGAGGAGGTCATGACCGATTTTCTGCGCCAGTTCTATGCAAAGGAGATGATCGTGCCCGCCGAGGTGCTTCTGCCTTTTGACGTGCCTGACCGGGAACTGTTCGAGGTTTGGCTCACGGAGAGACGCGGAGCGAAGGTGGAGGTCCTTGTGCCGCAGCGTGGCAGGAAACGGGAGCTGGTCCAGATGGCATCCGACAATGCGGGCCAGTCGCTCCGCGAGCACCTGCTCTCGCGCAAGAGCAAGGAGCGGGTCCTCCTCCGGCTTAAGGAAGAACTGGGCCTCAGGAACCTTCCGCGCAGGATCGAGGCGTTCGACATCTCGAACATCCAGGGCGCCGAAGCGGTCGCGAGCATGGTGTCGTTCGAGAACAATCTGCCTGACAAGCGGCACTACAAGCGGTTCAAGATCAAGAGCGTTCAGGGCCAGGATGACTTCGCGAGCATGGCCGAGGTGATCAGGCGGCGCTATACAAAGGCAAAGGAAGAGGGTATACTTCCTGACCTGATCCTGGTCGACGGCGGCAAAGGCCAACTGAACGCGGTGCTTGAGGTATTGCTCGAGCTCGGGATCGACGGGCCCGATGTATTCGGTCTTGCCAAAGCGCGGAGCGGGAAAGAGGGAGCGGAACAAGAGTTCGAACGGGTCTTCCTGCCCGGTGTGGACGAGCCGATCATTCTCGAGCCCACCAGTCAGACCACGCACCTGGTCGCGCGCGTGCGCGACGAAGCTCACCGCTTCGCGATCGCGTATCATCGGAAACTTCGCGAGAAGCGGGCCATCAAGTCCGAGCTGGATGATATCCCCGGCATCGGCGAAGTGAGGAAAAAGGCGCTGCTGCGCCATTTCGGCAGTCTGGAAAAGATCAAGCAGGCGACAATAGATGAACTGGCGGCAGTAAAGGGGATGTCAAAAAAAGCGGCAGAGGAAATCACGATATTTTTTCATGGCTGAGAAATGAAGGACAAGAAGCAAGGGTGTATCTTGCCCCTGAACCCTATTCTCATCAAGGAGCTTTCATGACAAACGAACAATGGCTTGAGATATTCAAAGGCATCGGCAAAAAAATGCGCGACGGTTTGTCCGTCATCCTCGCCAAGGAAGGCGGCATGGTGCCGCTCGGCAAGGGCGCCGGCGGGGACAAGACCTTCCCCGTGGACAAGTGGGCGGAGGATATCATCATTGCCGCGCTCGAAAAGGCGCATGAGCAAGGCGAGTCCTTTACGCTCATTTCCGAGGAGCTTGGCATCAGGAAGTTCGGCGAGGGGAAAAAGGTCGTGCTCGTGGACCCCATTGACGGGAGCAACAATGCCAAGAGCGGGATCCCGTTCTTTTCCACGTCGCTGGCGCTGTTGAACGACGAAACGCTCTCCACGCTTGCCGTGGGATATGTCATCAACCTCGCCATGGGCGACGAGTTCTGGGCAATGCGCGCCCAGGGCGCGTTCAAGAACGGCAAGCGGATCAGGACCGCGGCCACACAGGGCATCACGATCGTGGCCTATGAAGCGTCGTCGCCGAAGGCCGACCTGCCGCGCATCATGCCGCTGCTCGGGGAGGCGAAACGGACGAGGTGCTTCGGGTCCACCGCCCTTGATCTTTCCTATCTCGCTTCCGGCGCCATCAGCGTGTTCGCCACGGCCACAGCCTCGCGCGCCTTTGATTACGCGGCCGGTATGCTGATCCTTGAAGAAGCGGACGGCGTGATCACCGATCTCGAAGGAACATCGCTCGACCACATCGTTGCCGGGCTCGGCCGGACCGTGCCGCTGCTCGCGAGCAAGAACGACGCGACGCACGTGATGGCGCTGAACATCCTCACGTCCCGACAGCGCTGATCCCCGGTTATCGACACCCAGTATTGACATCCCATTTTATTTATGTAATTATGAGGCCATGGCTTTAGTCAATCATCAAACACGCGAGATCAACGCAAAGATCGTTTACTACGGACCGGGGCTCTGCGGCAAGACCACGAACATCCACATGATCTTCCACCGCATCGCGCCGGGACAGCGCGGCAAGCTGATCTCGCTCGCGACCGAAACGGACCGGACCCTGTTTTTCGACTTTCTTCCCGTCGAACTCGGCACGATCAAGAACTACAAGGTGCGGTTCCATCTCTATACCGTACCGGGCCAGGTGTTCTACAACGCGACGCGCAAGCTTGTGCTGAAGGGCGCGGACGGCGTAATCTTCGTCGCGGACTCGCAAAGCGCCATGCTCGATGCGAATATTGAGAGCATCTCGAACCTCCGCGATAATTTACACGATCAGGGGATAAACCTGTCCACCTTTCCCATGGTGATCCAGTATAACAAGCGGGACCTTCCCGACGTCCTCTCGATCGATGAGTTGAATGCGGCGTTGAACCCCCGGCTTGTACCCTTCTACGGCGCGGTCGCAACGACCGGCGACGGCGTGTTGAAAACCTTCACGTCCATTTCCAAACTGGTGCTCCAGGACATGCAGAAACATCCCGAGCACCACAACTTTACGCTGGGCGACATTCTCGGCACGGGAGAGAAAAAACCGAGCCCGCCGACGGACCTCATGGCGGATATGCCGCCGCAGGAGCCGTCAATGCCCGGTGCGCCCATGGCAGAGGCCAAGCCGGAGATGGCGGCGCTCGAAAAGGCCGTGGACGAGGGGATAACGGTGGACCTGGGGAAGCCATTTATGGAAGACGGCCAGATCGTCCTGCCCTTCGATGTGACGAGCAAGGACCGGGAGGACCAGTATCAGATCCGGGTCACGGTCAATATGGAAGCGCCGATGGCAAAGCGGTTCAAGATTGTTGTGAAAAATTTCAAAAAATGACCCGAAGAGGCAGCAGGCTGTAAACAGGGTGCAGGAGGCAGTCCTTGTCTGCTTTCAGCGGTAAGCGTGGTGAGGTACCGATGTCGAAAGTGACGGCACTTATACCCGCGGCGGGCGCGGGCAAGCGGATGGGCAAGGGTACGGCGAAACAGTTTTTGCTGCTCGGAGACAAACCCTTGCTGGCGCATACCCTGCTCGCGTTCCAACGCGCCCCGGAGATCGATGAGATCATCCCCATCATTTCCCGGGAAGACATGGAGGGCTGTCTGCGCGATGTGATCGAACAGTACCGGATTACCAAGGTGAAGACCCTGGTCGTAGGCGGCAAGGAACGTCAGGATTCCGTATTGCATGGTTTGCAGAAGATCGGGGAGGACACGGCGGTCGTGCTCGTTCATGACGGCGTGCGGCCTTTTGTGACGCCTGAAATGATAAGTGAAGCCGTGGGCCTTGCTAAAAAGGGAGAATGTGTCGCCGTGGGCGTGCCGATCAAGGACACGATCAAGGAAGTGGATGAGAATAAGATCGTATGCCGCACCCTGGAACGGGGGACGCTCTGGGCGATCCAAACACCGCAGGCTTTCCCGGCCAAGATACTCAGGCGCGCTTACGAGGAATCGTACAAGCAGAAAATGTTCGGGACCGACGACGCCACGCTCGTGGAGCGAACGGGCGGCACGGTGCGGGTGATCATGGGGAGCTACGAGAACATCAAGATCACCACGCCCGAGGACCTGATCCTTGCTGAGGAAATACTGAAGAGAAGGTAGTCCATTGCAAAGTGCAAAATGCAAAAGGTAAAATGCAAAAGTCAAAATGAGGGGGAATTACCTTCTGGCCTCCTCTTACAGTTCAATGTTATATTTTTAAATTTACGATGTGTATTTTGCATTAATACAGACGCATTAGATATTGTTACCTGTAGGGCAAGGCTTCAGCCTTGCTTTAAGCAACCCTGAAGGGTTGCCCTACAAATGATATAACAACAATTATTGCGTTTGCTATAGTTGCGGCGGAGGCTGTTCTATGCGAATAGGCACCGGCTATGACGTTCACCGCCTTGCAGCGGGCAGGAAACTGATAATCGGCGGTGTGGACATTCCCTTTGAAAAAGGGTTGTTGGGACACTCGGACGCGGATGTGCTGCTTCACGCGATCTGCGACGCGATGCTCGGCGCTGCCGGTCTCGGTGATATCGGCAGGCACTTTCCCGACACGGCGCCGATATACAAGGACATCTCGAGTCTTATGCTCCTCGAAGAGGTGCGGCAGCGGCTTTCTGAGGCCGGTTTCCGCGTGAACAACGTTGATGCGACCATTGTCGCGGAAAAGCCTAAGATGGCGCCGCATATCCCCGCCATGGTCAGGAACATCGCCGAGGCGATCAAGGTGGACCACGCCGCAGGCGTGGTCAATGTGAAGGCCACGACGACCGAGGGACTCGGCTTTGCGGGAAGGGGCGAGGGTATCGCGGCATATGCCGTGGTCTTGATCAGGAAGGTGGAGTGATCCGTGCCGAGAAGTCTTCTTTTCATACTGATGCTGATGGGTTGTGCAATGACGGTCTATGGTCAAGCCGACCCGCAGGCGCAGACTGAGGACCAGGAACTCAAAAAAAGCTTTCTCTATCAATGGACCGATAAAAAGGGCATTGTTCATATCGCCGATGGTCTGGATAAGGTCCCGAAGGGTTACCGCGATAGGGCGGTGAAATTACAACAGCCGGAGAGGGAAGACTCCGATCAAGGGCAACAGGTGCGGCAGCCGTCCGTCTATCCTTCGGGAGCCGCATCCGAGGCCGCGGATGCCGCTGCTAAAGCCGCGTGGCAGCAACGCATGAGGGCCGCGAGGCAGCGGCTTGCAAACGCTGAAAAACGGTACCAGACACTTGATCAACGAAGGAACGAGCTGCTCCAAAGTTGGGGTGGTCCTGCGTCCGGCCGGCTCACTGAACGTACAGAGGCCGAGACGATCGAGCAAGAGATGAAGAATGTGCAGAGAGAGATGGACGGGGCCCGAAGTGATGTCAATGTTGTTATCCCGGAGCAAGCGCGGAAGGCAGGCATCCCGCCGGGATGGCTCAGAGAATAGTACGGAGTTTCGAGTTTGGAGTGCGGAGCGTAGAGTTCGGAGTACGGAGTTCGGAGTGAGGAGAAAACGTCAAAATCCAAACCATGCTTGCATGTCGGTATTCCGCAATCCGAAGCCTGCAATTCGAAATTAAAAATATGCGCGAGACCTTTCAAAAAATAAAGAGAGACTTTAACGCGGCGCTCTCGATGGACCCTGCCGCGACGAGCAGGATCGAGGTGTTCCTTACCTATGCCGGGTTCCATGCGCTCCTGTTCCACCGGTTCGCTCACTGGATGAGCAAAAAGCGGGTTCCCTTTGTTCCGCGGGCGATGTCGCAGTTCGCGCGGTTCATCACCGGCATCGAGATCCACCCCGGCGCGACGATCGGATCTGGCCTGTTCATAGACCACGGCATGGGTGTGGTGATCGGCGAGACCACCGAGATCGGCGACAATGTCACGCTGTTTCAGGGCGTGACCCTCGGCGGGACGGGCAAGCAGAGAGGCAAGCGTCATCCCACGATCGGCAGCCACGTGGTCGTGGGGGCGGGCTCCAAGGTGCTTGGTCCCATCAAGATCGGGGATTACGTCAAGATCGGCGCGAACTCGGTCGTGCTCCAGGATGTGCCGGACCATTCAACGGTGGTCGGGATACCGGGGAGAATTGTCAGGATCAAGGATGAGCGCGTGGCCGACGAGGCGTTGATGGACCACATCCATATTCCCGATCCGATCGCGGACAAACTTATCGAACTGCAGGTTCAGATCGACACGTTGAAGAAGGAATTGGATATGATAAAAAACAGGAAGTGAGGTCCTCGTAGAAATTCCGGAAGAAGATCCTCATGCATCAACAGTGTTCCGGATTATCTCAGAAACGTGTACCTTGCCCCTATCATGAACAGCTCATGCCCGATCCCGATTTCATCGCATGCAAAGAGAGAATGTGGAAAATTCCATTGTCAACGTAAGCATGGCTGAGTAGAATAGTTCCAACCTTTTCGGCATGGAAACGACTTTTTTTCTCAAAGGGCTCATCATCGGTTTCGTCATCGCGGCCCCGGTCGGCCCCATCGGCGTTCTCTGCGCGCGCCGCACGCTCATGTTCGGCAGGAGGGCCGGGTTCTTTTCCGGCATGGGCGCGGCGACGGCCGATGCCATCTATGGGTTCGTGGCTGCCTTCGGCCTGACGCTCGTGTCGGACTTTCTCGTCGGCCACAATGTGTTCCTCAGGCTCGTGGGCGGCTCGCTCTTGTGCATTCTGGGCGTCAAGTCGCTGGTCGCGTCGCCGGCCTCGAATCGCGATTACCCCGCGTCCTTCAAAAAATTCGCGGGTATGTACTCATCCACTTTTTTTCTGACTTTGACCAACCCCATGACCATCTTCTCCTTTGCCGCCGTCTTTGCCGGATTCGGGCTTGCCGGAGTCAAGGGGAGCCTCTTTTCATCCGGCGCCCTTATAGTCGGCGTCTTCCTCGGATCTGCGCTTTGGTGGGTGTTCCTGGTGGTCCTCTTCAGCATTTTCCGCAGACGGTTCCACTCCCATGAACTTCGCTGGGTGAACTTCATCTCCGGCGGCATCATCATCGCCTCAGGTATCCTTGCCCTTCTGAGCCTGGAGTGGTGAGGAGAACAGCATACATTATTAGTTCGGAGTTCAGGGTTCCCCCGATAGATTCATTCGAGGGCAGGCTGCGTTCGGAGTTTGGTATGCGGAGATGGGAAAAGAAGTTAGTCCACGATCCGGTAACTGTGCGTGATCGTTCCGGCCTTGGCAAGTGTAGCGCCTACCGAACAATACTTTTCCAGCGAGAGATTGACGGCGCGCTCCACGGCCGCTTTTTCCACGCCTTTGCCTTTTACCACATATTCAATGTGGACTTCTTTGTAGATCTTCGGAGCCGTGTCTGACTTTTCTCCTTTGATATTGATCTCGAGACCGGAGACCAGCTGCCGCTTCTTCCGGAGGATGGAGATAACATCCATGCCCGAGCAGCCGCCGAAGCCCACGAGCAGAAGTTCCATGGGTCTGAACCCGGTGTTGTGACCGCCTGATCCATCGTCAGCGTCCATGATCAGAGTATGGCCTGACGATGCTGTTCCCGTAAACTGCATATCGTTCAGTAAGGTTACTTTTGCTTCGACCATATTTTTCTCCTTAATCGAGGGGATGAGCATCCTCATGGTAGCAGAACTCATAAGCACAGTCAACGCATTGCTGATAAATAGAGATGATTAAATTGGTTAAATGACCAAAATGGGAGTTTAGTGTTATTGTCATGTAAAATCAATTTGTTGTAATTTTATCAGTGTTTTTATTTGGTCATTGTACCATATCGTACTACTATGGGGCCTTATGATCATGTCGTCTAAGTTTTGATTATTTAAAAGCTTATTTTTATTTATCGCAAATATGATGGTGGCCGCCATTTTGCATCCCTCTAGCGTGAGTCAGCTTCTTCCTGATTATCCCGGCAAATCACATCATTAGTAGATTATTTAGCAACTAATGCAAACGCATAAAATATTGTTACATGTAGGGCAAGGCTTTAGCCTTGCTTTAAGCAACCCTGAAGGGTTGCCCTACAAATGATATAACAACAATTATTGCGTTTGCTATAGTACATTCGAAGCAGTGCAAATTATGTTCGATTATGGTTCAATTAGTATTATTAATTTGACTAAAAGCGGAACTACTCATACAATCGCATGTCTCATCATCTATACTATACCATGGCACTCGAAATCATGAACGATGAGATTGTCATACCAACCCATCAGATTCGCTCTATTTTTTAATATGTTTTTTTGAAAGGGGGGCATCACACCGAATAAAATAAACCGTATCCCTCAGGTTACAGGGCGTTATAAATTACGTTGAGCGCGTTTTGTTTTAAGGAAGCATGATGCCGGTCCGATGACTTTTACAAAATCTTTAGTTTAACCAGATAATTCTATAAGGAGGATTTCCACTATGAGCAAAGATGGTAAGACACCGATGCTTGACGAACTGGAAAAGGGCGCATGGCCCAGTTTCGTGAAAGAAATCAAGAAGGCTGCCGTGAGGAGTAATGCGGCGAAAGATCTGCTCAACATCCTTGAGCGATCGTATCGGGATAAGGTTACCCACTGGAAGCACGGCGGGATCGTGGGCGTGCTTGGTTACGGCGGCGGCGTTATCGGCCGCTACTGCGACCTGCCCGAAGAATACCCGGGCGTCGCACACTTTCACACCGTCCGTATCAATCAGCCCGCGGGTTTCTACTATACGTCCGCCGCGCTCCGTGAACTGATGGACATATGGGACAAGTATGGAAGCGGCTTGACCAACTTCCACGGTTCCACGGGAGACCTGGTCCTCCTCGGCACCCAGACCGACAAGCTCGAGGCCATCTTTGCTGAAACAACGGCAAAGGGCTGGGACCTCGGCGGGTCCGGTTCCTGCCTCCGCACCCCGAGCTGCTGTGCGGGTATGTCACGCTGCGAATTTGCGAACATCGACACGATGGAAATCTGCGATGTGCTCACCCATAAGTTCCAGGACGAGCTTCATCGTCCCGCGTTCCCCTACAAGTTCAAGATCAAGGTGGCCGGGTGCGCCAACGACTGCGTCGCTGCGATCGCCCGCGCCGACATGTCCATCATCGGCACCTGGAGAGACTCCATCCGGATCGATCAGGCCGAGGTGAAGAATTGTTCTTCCAAAATGAACATTCAGACCGAGGTCGTTGACATGTGCCCGACCAAGTGCATGAACTTCGAAGGCGACACGCTCAAGATCAACGGCAAGGATTGCAACCGCTGCATGCACTGCATCAACCTGATGCCGAAGGCGCTGCGTCCTGGCAAGGAAAAAGGCGCCACGATCATGCTGGGCGGCAAGGCCCCGATCGTGACCGGCGCTCTCATGAGCTGGGTCATCGTTCCCTTCATGAAGCTCGAAAAACCCTATGATAACCTGGAAGACCTCATCCGCAAGCTGTGGGAGTGGTGGGATGAGCACGGCAAGAACCGCGAGCGTATCGGCGAGCTCGTCGACCGCATGGGCATGAGGTCCATGCTCGAATCAACCGGTCTGCCGCCCGTGGCGCAGATGGTGAAAGCCCCCAGGTCGAACCCGTACGTATTCTGGTCCGCGGAAGACGTGAAATAACTTAAGGAGGATAACTTAGAATGGCTGACAAACCGAAAAGAATAACCGATATTGGAGCTCCTCACTACAGCAAATTTATGTCTCCCGTGATGACGAAGAACTACGGGAAATGGAAGTACCATGAACAGATCAATAAGGGTGCGATGAAGCACGTCTCCGAGACCGGCGACGAACTCTATACCGTGCGTATGGCATCCCCCCGTCTGGTGAGCAGTGATTTTATTCGCGAAGTATGCGACCTTGCAGAGAAGTTCTGCGGAGGATATCTGCGCTTCACCACACGGAATAACATCGAGTTCTTCCCCGATAAAGCCCAGCTGGAGCCTCTCCAGGCCGAGCTCAAGAAACGCGGCCATCTGGTCGGCGGCATCGGCTATGGCATCAGCAACGTGGTGCATACCCAGGGCTGGATCCACTGCCACACCCCGGCAACGGACGCTTCCGGCGTCGTGAAGGCGGTCATGGACGAGCTGCATGAATATTTCACCACCAAGACCCTGCCGGCCCGCGTGCGCATTGCGCTCGCCTGCTGCCTCAATATGTGCGGCGCGGTGCACTGCTCCGACATCGCCATCCTCGGTATTCACCGCAAGCCGCCGAAGGTGAACGAGAAGACGATCGCGAACCAGTGCGAGATCCCCACAACCATCGCTTCGTGCCCGACCGGCGCCATCGCCCCGAACCCGGCCGCGAAGTCCGTTAAGATCAAGGAAGAGCGCTGCATGTACTGCGGCAACTGTTACACAATGTGTCCTTCGCTCCCGCTCGCGGATGCACAAGGCGACGGTATCTCCATCTATGTGGGCGGCAAAGTCTCGAGCGCACGCGGTGTGCCTCGCATGTCCAAGCTGGCCATCCCGTTCCTTCCGAACAATCCGCCACGCTGGCCCGAGGTCGTGCAGGCTGTAAAGCACATCGTGGAAATCTATGCCAAGGACGCGCACAAGCATGAGCGCGTGGGCGAATGGATCGAGCGCATCGGCTGGGAGCGGTTCTTCAAGATGACCGGGATTCCGTTCACCTATCAGCACATTGATGACTTCACTTTTGCACGCGAGACGTTCAGAATGACCCCGACCTTCAAGTGGGAATAGCCGTATACTGTCATGCCGGCCCCGGTGAAAGACCGGGGCCGGTTTTTCTATGACCTGAACAACCTATGGAGGGGATGAATATGGATGCTGAAGAACTGCAGAAAAAAGTATATGCCCTGGTGGAGAAGAGCCAGGGAAAAAAGAAACTGAAGCCCAAGGACATCAGCAATGCCATGGAGGTTGAAGGCGCGACCCAGGCCGAGACAAAGGCCGCGCTTCGTGTGCTCATTGACGGCGGCAAGCTGGTGTATTCGTATTTCGGCGGCACTGCTGTCGAGATCCCGCACACGGAAGGTTCGGCCAATCCTCAGTCGTAACGCGCGAATGTGGAATGTCCCGAGGCTGATCGTTTCAGCAACACGCGGGGGTCTGGGCAAGACCACCATCGCGATCGGCATAACCGCTGCGTGGCGCAGGCAGGGCAGGCAGGTGGCGGTTTTTAAAAAAGGCCCTGATTTTATTGACGCGGGATGGCTTGGCAGGGCGGCAGGCAGGCCGTGCTATAACCTCGACCTCTTCATGATGGAGGGGGAGAGCATCCTTCGCTCTTTTCAGCAACATACCGACGGCGTTGATGCGGCATTGATCGAAGGCAACCGGGGCCTCTTTGACGGCATTGACGAATCCGGGCGCTACAGCACGGCACGATTGGCAAAACTGCTCAACACGCCTGTTCTCCTTATCGTGGATTGCACCAAGGCCTCAAGCACCATCGGGGCCGTTGTCCTGGGATGCCGGACGTATGATCCCGGGGTGGATATCCGGGGGATCATTCTGAACAATGTATCGCCCGGCAGGCACGAGACGGTGATCAGGAAAGCCATAGAACAGAGCAGCGGCATTCCGGTCGTTGGCGCAATGCCCCGGCAGAAGAACGGTGAATTTCCCGAACGGCACATGGGGCTTACCCCGTTCCATGAGCATCCTGAAGTCGAGCAGGCGATCAGCGCATCAGCAACCGCGGCGACAAAATATCTTGATCTCTCGATGGTATGGGAGATCGGCCGTAATGCGCCGGAACTGGATGTCCCGGAAGCCGTTGCTTCTCCGGACCGGTTCTCGGGTGAAAACAAACACGCAGTGATCGGAGTTATCAGAGATACCGCGTTTCAGTTCTACTATCCGGATAATTTAGAGGCGCTCGAACAACAGGGAGCATCCCTCAGGGAGATCAACGCACTTCATGATAGGGAACTTCCTGATATTGACGCCCTGTATATAGGCGGCGGCTTCCCCGAGACACAGGCCGCGGAATTGGCAGCGAATGAAAGTTTCTGCAGATCGGTCAAGGCCGCGGCAGAAGGCGGGCTTCCCATCTATGCCGAGTGCGGTGGTTTCATTTATCTCGGCAGGAGTTTGACGGTCGGTGAAAAGAGCTATCCCATGACGTCGGTCCTGCCGATCGACTTTATTCTTGAAAAAAGGCCGCAGGCGCATGGATATACTGTTATGGAAACCGGGACCGAGAGCCCGTTCCTTGACAGCGGTGTTATAATAAAGGGCCATGAATTTCACTATTCCCGTCCCCAGGCCGGTGAAGTACTGCAACCGATGGCGTATCATATGAGCCGCGGTCACGGGATCGACGGCAAAGGCGACGGGATCGTATATAAAAATGTGCTTGCCGCGTACACTCATCTCCATGCGCTCGGTACGCCGGAGTGGTCCGCGGCCCTGGTCAAGAAGGCCCGCGAATACCGAAAAAGCAGGCAGGCAGCGTAGGAGGCGGGTTTTCATTTGAGGACAGAAGCAAGGGAAGGTGTTGAACCGGTCTGTCCGTTTTGCCGCACTAGGATCGCACGGCCGGCTGATATCAAGATAAACTCGATGGAGCGGGTTCTGGGCGGTAAATGCACTCTGTGCGGCGCTCTGTATCTCGTTGATCCCACGAGCAGGAACGTGGGGGAAGTGATGTTGCAGGCCCTCGGCCTCGCCGCACAGGAGCTTTCCAAAGAGGTCTCCGATATGATCGCCGGGGAAGACTACGATGACATGATCCTCAGTTATGATTGGAGGACACACCGGTCATCCGGAGAACCGAGGAGCTTCATGGACCGGCATGGCCGCCTGTATTTTCTTAAAGTAAAAAAGAAACAATAACGGTTTGTTGGGATAGAGGCGCAACTGCCGGTGATCGAGCCAGCAAATAATAAAGAGAAGGACGCTGATGCAGCGCCCAAAAAATTTAATGAACGAAAGGGGATACAAAAATGGCAACAGTTGACGTAAAAGGAAAGACGATCGAAGTGGATGAAGATGGATTTTTAGCGAACCTGGATGACTGGAATATGGATGTGGCGAATTACTTCGCGCAGGTCGAGGGCATCGAAATGAGCGACCAGCACTGGGAAGTCGTGAATTTCCTCCGCGAATACTACAAGCAGTATCAGATTGCGCCGATGATCAAGATCCTGGTCAAGGAGATCGGCAAGAAGCTCGGGGCCGATAAAGGCAATACCAAGTATCTCTATGAACTGTATCCGGGCGGCCCGGCAAAGCAGGCATGCAAGATCGCCGGTCTGCCGAAGCCGACGGGCTGCGTGTAGGCTGTCGGGGTTTTTTGTTTCAGGCGCTGTGTGGGCACCCATGACGTTTGCCTTTCGTTCGCTCAGTGAAAGGCCATGACCATCTATGACGCACCGGGTATTTCCACCGCGTGAAGGTCATGGTATGCCGAACCAGTGCAGTATGATACCAGTTAGAAGGAGGTACACATAACCATGTATATGGTAACAATCGACACTAACAAGTGCGACGGCGACGGCACCTGCGTGAATGTATGTCCGCAATCCGTGTTCAAGCTTGATAGCGGAAAAGCAGATCCGGCAAACATGTCCGAGTGCATAAACTGCCTGACCTGCGTGGAGAACTGCCCGCAGCAGGCAATTACGGTTGCCGAGATCTAATGCGGTAACAGACACAGTCAACCGAAGGGGATAATTGAACAACTTATCCCCTGTTTTTTTATTTTCACGATGGCTCAGGGAGGTGATACGATGAAGTTAGCAGTATTCCTAAGCGACTGGAGAAGGACCGAAGACAGCTTTGAACGCTTGCAAGCCGACAAGATGGGGGTGGTCCTCGTAGGCAACGGCATTTATCATGCCGTTGTTAAGGAGAATGGCAAAGATTCGCCCGTGCTTTCCAAGGCAGGAGCAAGTTACTACGTTTTGGCGGATGATCTTGAGATCAGAGGGTATACCGCGGCGAATGTAAACTCCAAGGTGAAGGTCATCAGCTACGGTGATATTGTCGATCTCATTATGAACGACTATGAGAAGACGGCCTGGCTGTAGTAAATACCGAAGGACGAAGGACGAGGGACGAGAGACGCGGTAAGTAAAGTCTTATGCGTCCGTCGTCTTAACGAACGAAGTGAGTGGTCGTCCATCGTCCATCGTATATTTGAAAAAAGGAGGATAAAATGGGAGAATTAACATTGGGAGTGTTCCCTTCGCTGGTCGGCTCGATGTCGCTTGACTTTTCGTTCAAGCTTGCCGAGGCCGCGATCGCAAAGGGCCACAAGGTCAATATGTGGCTGTCCGGCAACGCGGTAATGATGGCTAAGAAGGGGCAAAAAGCATTCAAGGACTACTCGTACAATGATAAGCGGATGAAAGAGCTTATCGCCAAAGGCATGGAAGTCACCGCATGCGAGGCCTGTGCCGAGGCCCGGGGCTACCACAAGGAAGACACCCCGGAGGGCGTGAAACGCGCCAGCATGGACTGGTACCTGGCAAAGACCGTCAAGACCGACAAGCTGCTTCATATCGGAGGTGAGTAAATGGGCGCCGTAAAATTAATGTTCGTTGTTCAGAGACCGCCCTACAAGAGCGAGAACCCCCGCCTGGCGCTCACCCATGCGATCTCAAGCCAGACCGCTGAGATCTACATGGATGACGGCGATTCAGTCGTCCCGACCGTTGTCTTCGTCGGCGATGGCGTGCTGAATGCGGTTAAAAACCAGCCGGCCATGAAGATCTACGGTGTGACCAGCACCGAAAGCCACATCAAGAGTTCCCTTCAGGTAGATGTGCCGATCTGGGTCTGCAAGGAGGACATGGAGCGCCTCGGCCTGAAAGAGGACCAGATGATCGCCGATGCCGATGATATCGGCGGCGCGGATATCAAAACCAAGTTCGTTTCTTTCGCGGATATTCAGAAAGAGATGGAAGCGGCGAAGCACCTGCTCTTCTTCTAAACGTTTGAGACCATGCAGCGATCGCTGCATGGTCCTGTTTTTGCCGGATTGATTATGGATATGGACCTCAAACAACAGCTGATGGAAAAGAAGCCCGCGATCCTGAAAAAGTGGTTCGATGCGGTTGCGGACACCTATCCGGAGAATACCTCAGGTTTTTTGAAGAAGCAGAAGGCCCAGTTCACGAACCCGGTCGGCTACACGCTCGCGGAGGGATTGGACGGCCTGTTCGATGCGCTGCTGAAGGGGATGATCCCTGATACCGTTAAGACCCTTCTTGACGGAATTGTCAGGATCCGGGCGATCCAGGAGTTTACGCCCTCCGAGGCCGTTGCGTTCATCTTCCAGCTCAAGAATATCGTGCGACAGGAGCTCGGCAACGAGATACTGCATCTTCCCGGGATGACCGATCAATTGGCGGCCTTTGATTCCACCATCGATGATCTGGCCCTTTTCGCCTTTGACATTTACATGAAGTGCCGGGAAAAGATATTCGAGCTGAAGGCGAAGGAAGCTACCAACATGACCTTCAGGCTTTTGCAGCAGGCGCGTATCATCGTTGACGGTCAGGATTGACGAACTTCTGAAAACCTAAATAAAAATATTTACCACAGAGATCACAGAGGAATATAAAATAATTCAGGATTTTCTCGGTGTTCTCTGTGGTGAAAAGTTTTAACTAAACGAAGAGAGGTAACGACATGAAAGTCATAGTTTCTTTCATCGCAGTACTGCTCCTTGTACTGATTGCCTACACGGGAGTGACGGTGTTGAACGCGCAGTATGTCTTCGGGATCGTGATCCCCTATCTGGCGGTACTCCTCTTTATCGGCGGCATGATCTACCGTATCCTGAAGTGGGGAAGTTCACCCGTGCCGTTCCGCATTCCCACGACCTGCGGACAGCAGAAATCGCTTCCCTGGATCAAGCAGAGCAAACTTGAAAACCCCTCGGGCATGCTGGGCGTTCTCGGGAGAATGGCGCTCGAAGTGTTCTTCTTCCGGTCCCTTTTCAGGAACGTGAAAACACAGTTGAACGAAGGCGCACAGCTCACCTACGGTGAGGCAAAATGGCTCTGGCTCGCCGGCATGGCGTTCCACTATTCATTCCTCCTCATTCTAATCAGACATCTGCGGTTCTTTATGACGCCGGTGCCTGAAGTGATCCAGACGATCGCGGCACTGGACAGCTTCCTCCAGATAGGGACACCGCTTTTGTACCTGACCGACGGAGTGCTCATGGCAGCGGCTACCTATCTTTTCATCAGGAGGGCGGCCCTTCCGCAAGTTCGGTATATCTCGCTGATCGCAGACTACTTCCCGCTCTTTCTGATCCTCGCCATTGCCACATCCGGCGTGCTCATGCGGTACTTCATTAAAACAGATGTCGTGAGCGTGAAGATGCTCACCATGGGTCTGGTCAGTTTCAGTCCAACGGTCCCCGGCGGCATAGGTTCCGTGTTCTACATCCATCTGTTCCTCCTCTGCGTCCTGTTCGCCTATTTCCCGTTCAGCAAGCTGGTACACATGGCCGGCGTTTTCATGAGTCCCACCCGCAACCTGGCGAACAACAACCGCGCGAAGAGGCACATCAATCCCTGGAACTATCCGGTCCATGTCCACACCTATGCGGAGTATGAGGACGACTTCAGGGAAAAAATGAAAAAAGCCGGCTTGCCGGTAGAAAAGGAGTAATCATGGCAAAACTTCCGACGCCAGAAGAACTGTCGAAGATAGATTACGCGCCGCCGAAGACGGGGTGGATGGACACGCCCGTCGTGTTAAAAGAAGGGATGTTCTGTCACGGATCGAAGCCGAAAAGCCTCCAGACCCTCAGCTTTCCGAACCCGCGGGACTGGAGACCCATGGACGAGGACTGGAAGCTTCCCGAGAACTGGAAGCAGATCATCCTCGAGGGGATCGCGGACCGGCTTGAAAAATACCGGTCGTTCCGGCTCTTCATGGACATCTGCGTGCGCTGCGGCGCCTGCGCGGACAAATGCCATTTCTTCATCGGCACCGGCGACCCCAAGAACATGCCGGTGCTCAGGGCCGAGCTCATTCGCTCGGTTTATAGAAAAGAATTCACCCTGGCAGGAAAGATCTTCGGCAAGATGGCCGGCGCGCGCGAGCTTACCGTCGATGTGCTGAAGGAGTGGTGGTACTACTTCTTTCAGTGCACCGAGTGCCGCCGCTGTTCGGTCTTCTGCCCCTACGGCATCGACCAGGCTGAGATCACCATCATCGGGCGCGAACTGCTGAACCTGCTCGGCCTGAACATTGAATGGGTCGCCGGTCCGGCCGCGAACTGCTACATGAAGGGCAACCACCTTGGTCTCGAGCCCCATACGATCGTGAGCAACCTCGAGTACATGCTCGACGACATCGAGACCATCACGGGCAAGAAGATCAAACCCTCGTTCAACCGAAAAGGCGCGGAAATCCTGTTTGTAACGCCTTCGGGCGATCTCTTTGCCGATCCGGGCACGTACACGGCCATGGGCTACCTCATGCTGTTCGAAGAACTGGGGCTCGACTACACCTGGAGCACCTATGCCTCGGAAGGCGGGAACTTCGGGTACTTCACCTCGAACGAACTGGCAAAGCGGCTCAACTCCAAGATCTATGCCGAAGCGAAGCGGCTTGGCGTGAAGTACGTCATCGGCGGGGAATGCGGCCATATGTGGCGCGTCCTGAACCAGTATATGGACACCTGGAACGGACCCGCGGATTTCCTCGAGGTCCCGAAGTCGCCGATCACCGGCACGGTATTCGAGAACGCGCGATCAACGAAGATGATCCACATCGCGGAATTTACCGCCGACCTGATCAAGAACAACAAGCTCAAGCTCGACCCGAAGAGGAACGACAATCTCAAGGTGACGTGGCACGACTCCTGTAACACGGCGCGCGGCATGGGCATTCTTGAGGAACCCCGGTATGTTCTCAGGAACGTGGTCAACAACTTCGTCGAAATGCCGGAGGACACGATCCGTGAGAAGACCTTCTGCTGCGGAAGCGGATCCGGCCTGAACGCCTCGGAGGACATGGACCTTCGCATGAAGGGCGGCTTCCCCCGCGCGAATGCCGTCAAGTTCGTCCATGAGCACTACGGGGTGAACATGCTGGCAAACATCTGTGCCATCGACCGCGCAACGCTTCCCCCGCTCATGGATTACTGGGTGCCCGGCGTGGGTGTCTGCGGTCTCCATGAGCTCGTGGCAAATGCCATGATCATGAAGGGCGAGAAGGAGAGAACGACCAACCTGCGCGGTGAACCTCTTCCGGGAGTCGAAGCGAAGGAGGACCAAGCCTAATGAAACTCTATGACGGCGGCAAAATAATCATCGGGATCCTGGTGTTCGCGGCATTCGCGGCATTCCCGTTCTACAACAATATCGGGAAGGTGAATGCCAAGCCCGACCCGAAGGTGGATACTCCCGCGATCCAGGAATGGGAGAAACAGTACGGCAAGAAGGAGTGTGTGGAGTCCAAAGAGTTCATGCGGGCCGAACACATGCAGCTCTTGAACAACTGGCGGGACACCGTAGTGCGGGAAGACAACCGGGGTTATATCAGCAATGCAAACCACAAACGGTTCAACATAAGCCTGCAGAACGGCTGTATGAACTGTCACTCCAACAAGAAGAAGTTTTGCGACGAATGCCACACCTACATGTCGGTGACCCCGTATTGCTGGGATTGCCATATTCAGCCGAAGGAGAAGGAGGAGAACAAATCATGAGCATGGACAGGAGAAAATTCCTTAAAATAGCCGGTATCTCCTCCGTTCTGGGTCTCGGCGCGTCCGTCGTCTCAGCCAAAGGGCCATCGCTGCTGACAGGTATGGATCCATCGCAGGTGGACAAGAACAAGGAAGCGTTGCTTGCGAAGCGCTGGGCCATGGTCGTGGACATGAGCAAGTTCAAGACCGAGGAAGATTTCAAAAAGGTCATCGATGCCTGCCACCTGACGCACAACGTTCCCGATTTCCGGAACGCAGACGGCAGCGTCGACAAGAAGTTCGAGGTCAAGTGGATCTGGACAGCGCCCTACGAACGCACATTCCCGGGTCAGGACAACAAGTACATGAGCGAGCACATGAAGGAAATGCCGTTCCTCGTCGCATGCAACCATTGTGATAATCCGCCCTGTGTCCGGGTCTGTCCCACCAAGGCAACATTCAAACTTCCGAACGGGATCACGATGCAGGACGAGCACCGCTGCATCGGATGCCGCTTCTGCATGGCCGCGTGCCCCTACGGGTCACGGAGCTTCAACTGGCGCGACCCCCGGCCTGCCATCAAATCCGAGAACAAGGAATACCCGACGCGGTCAAAAGGCGTGGTGGAAAAATGCACCTTCTGTACCGAGAGGCTTGCGGTGGGGAAACTGCCGGCGTGTGTCGAAGCCGCGCCCAAAGGCGGCCTGCTCTTCGGCGATCTGGAAGACCCCAATTCCGAGGTCCGGAAGATCGTGACGAACCAGTACACGATCAGGCGCAAATCCGACCTGGGTACCGGCCCGGGCATTTATTACATCGTAGGAGGGAGCGACCATGCTTGAGAAGGCATTAGTGGGAAGTAAAAAATACTGGGCATGGATCATGTTTCTCGGTGTCCTGGCTGCGATAGGGGTGTTCACCTATCTCAAGCAGTACTCATACGGATTGGGACTCACCGGCATGCATCGGGACGTGACCTGGGGCCTGTATATCGGCCAGTTCACATTCCTGGTCGGCGTCGCGGCCTCGGCCGTGATGCTCGTTATTCCGTATTATCTGCACGATTATAAGACGTTCGGGAAAATCGTGATCCTCGGTGAGTTTCTTGCCATTTCGGCAGTGGTCATGTGCATGCTGTTCATCCTGTCGGACATGGGGCAGCCCATGAGGGTCATGAACATATTCCTGCACCCCACACCAAGCGCCATGGTGTTCTGGGACACGGTCGTGCTGAACGGTTACCTGTTCCTGAATCTCCTCGTCGGCTGGGTGACCCTCGGATCCGACCGGAAGGGCATTGCCCCGCCCAAGTGGATAAAACCGTTCATCTATCTCTCGATCCCCTGGGCGATCAGCATCCACACGGTCACGGCATTCCTTTATGCCGGTATCCCGGGACGCCATTTCTGGCTCAGTGCCATCCTGGCCGCGCGGTTCCTGGCCTCGGCTTTTGCCGGCGGTCCGGCGCTCCTGATCATCCTTGCGTTGATCGTGCGGAAGATCAGCAAGTTCGACGCAGGCAAGGAGGCCATCCAGGCAGTGGGCAAGATCGTTGCCTATGCCATGTTCGCGAACGTCTTTTTCCTGGGACTGGAGTTCTTCACTGCTTTCTACAGCGGCATCCCGGGCCATGCACAATCCTTCCTGTATCTGTATACCGGGCTTGAAGGCCACAGCGAACTTGTGCCGCTCATGTGGACCTCAACGATCTTTGCGGCGATCTCGCTGGTCATGCTCTGGGTCCCGGCGATACGGAAGAACGAGGGAACTTTGGCGCTTGCGTGTATCATGCTCTTCGCCTCCTTATGGATCGACAAAGGCTTCGGCTTGATCATCGGCGGTTTCGTGCCGAACCCCTTTGAAGAAGTGCATCCCTACTGGCCCACCATGCCGGAGACCATGATCACTATCGGCATCTGGGCGATCGGGTTCCTGGTACTGACCCTGCTCTACAAGATCGCGATCACGGTCAGGGAAGAAACAGCGGGGATCGAGCTGGAGCATTAAGAAAAACCGACCGTTGCCTATCAGGGGTCCACGCCGCACGGGTGGGCCCTTTTTTATTTCTCACTTGATTTTAAACATCGGAGTGGGTAATATACCGCTTCGCTGGATGGATTCATATTTTATCGAAGGAGGAAGCCAGACTCATGTATATGGTAACAGTGGACAAGGCAAAGTGCGACGGCGACGGCGTCTGCGTGAACGTATGCCCCCAGGGGGTGTTCAAGCTCGTAGACGAAAAGTCCGAGCCGGAGAACATGTCCGAGTGCATCAACTGCCTGACCTGCGTCGAGAACTGCCCGCAGCAGGCAATTACCGTCACGGAGATATAAAAAGATCGGCAACGTCACCTGTAAAAGGGGACCCGTTAGTACCGGTCCCCTTATTTTTTTTTTGCGTCCGGCGGGGAGAACACGCCCGGGATGCCTTTTTTGGAGGGGACATGAGAAGAATCTCATTTATCTTAAGTTTTCTGCTTTGTATGACCACGGTTTTGATTGCTGAGGCTGCGGATAAGCAGAAAGACACGGGGATATATGGCTTTGAATCAATTTTATTGGGGACGCCATTTGATAAAGCCGATGCATATATTCAAACTCAATTCGCCTTATATGATGTAATAACAAAGACCGATAGCATCAAAAAAGCGCGCACCATCCTGATAGAGGGCTACGATCCAAAGAGAAAGTCTTCATTCATGGCTGATGTCATATTATTGTTCGATAGAAATGATTTATTTTTCAAGTGTGAGATGGAAGGTCCTAACAGAATATCGGATCCGAAGCTTCTTGCAGCCGATGTGTCCTATTTCCTGGATATGTTAAAAAACAAATATGGGAAAACATATCAGCAGGAGACGATCGGGGGGCAGGGCTTCTATCGGTGGTCTCTCGGCACGGCTCAAGTCAGCCTGACAGCTATACAGGGCAAGGATTTTCAGTTTGCCAAAGTATCCATTTGCGATGTGTTTTTATCAACGAAACAGAACGATTGTGAAAAAGCAGAAGAGGAAAAGACGAAAGGAGCCCCCCCTGGCAAGATCTGAAAGGGAAATATCGTAGCGAATATAGGTTCTGCTCTTGAAGAGTGAATGGTATAGGTCAAGTCGCAACAGGCTGTTGAAAAACGTTCCATTTACCCTTCGACGGGCTCAGGGTGAACGGAATGGGCATTGAATTTGTTGTTCTTTATCCGTTCGTGGTGAGCTTGTCGAACCACGCTAATGACTTTTTCAACACCCTGGTAAGACCCGCCAAGCCCCTTTCAGCAGCAGGAGTAATAGCCGATGCACTCTAGCGCGGCTATTTTATTGTGATCTCCGGACGAAAACTCGGGGGACATCCCGTGTCCCAGAAGCCCATTCCAATGGCATCCAATCAAACCCGGCTCTCATTCTCCCTTTCAATGTCCTGCCGCATCGCCCCACAGCTCCTTGAGCCGCTTGTCCCGACCGCACGAGGTGCGATAGAATTTGTAACGGATCGGGTTCTTCTTGTAATAGTGCTGGTGGTACTCCTCGGCAGGGGTGAACTCCGTGGCTTGCGCGATCTCGGTTACGACAGGTTCTTTGAAGGTCTTGCTCTTCTCCAGAAGGGCCTTCGACTGCAGTGCCAGCCGGTGCTGTTCTTCAGTATGATAAAAGATGGCGCTGCGATACTGATGACCGGTATCACAGAACTGCCGGTCCTTGACGATCGGATCAATGTTGTGCCAAAAGACGTTCAGAAGCTTTTCGTAGGTCACTTGCGCAGGGTCATAGACGATCTGAACAGACTCCGCGTGCCCCGTCCCTCCGGCCGAGACCTCTTCATAGGTGGGCGACTTTTTATGTCCCCCGGTGTAGCCCGGGGTGACCGAGACCACGCCGGGTATTTCGTCGAAAGGGTGCTCCATACACCAGAAGCAGCCGCCCGCGAAGGTTGCCTTCTCAAGGCTCGTTGCAGCCATGACCGCGGCGCTCGCGATAAGCATGACTGACAGTCCCATTATCGATTGAATAAGCATTTTCATGGCACCTCCTCCCACGATAATCAGTGTATGACTCTCTTGCCGTGTTGTCAACGAACATTTATTTACAAGCTCCCGGACATGTCAACCGGATATCGGCAGAAAATCATACGATGTTGGTTATTTTCAGGATAGTTGTAAAGATGTTATAAGTATGATAAATTAATTCATGTTTTGCGGATCAGCTTTTACTTGTGCGTCAATTCGGGAGTTGACACTGATCGTACAAACCATCTTGTGGTCGTGATAACATGCTCATACCGTATCATTGCCTCCGATGATCTGAACCAACGAAAAAAGGTTTATCCATGAATAAAAAACATCTTGCTCTATTTTTGCTCATATTCACTCTGTCCGGATTTTCAGGGCTCATTTATGAATCGATATGGACCCATTATCTGAAACTGTTCCTGGGGCATGCAGCGTACGCGCAGACACTGGTATTGGCCATCTTCATGGGCGGGATGGCATTCGGTTCGTGGATGTGCAGCAAATATTCCATCAAATGGAAAAACCTGCTCATCGGTTACGCGCTGGTGGAAGGCGCCATCGGTCTTTTCGCCATGATTTTTCACAACGCCTTCGATCAGGCTGTTCAAATCTCCTATACCAGCATCATCCCTCTTTTCAACTCCGCGTCACTTGCAAGCATCTATACCTGGACGCTGTCAGCCTTGATGATCCTGCCCCAGTCGATACTGCTCGGCATGACCTTTCCGTTGATGAGTGCCGGGATCCTTCGATTGTCGCCCAACAACCCGGGCAGAACAATTGCGTTGTTTTACTTCACGAACAGTCTCGGGGCTGCGATCGGCGTATTGGTCAGCGGTTTCATTCTCATTCGTTTTCTCGGTTTGCCCTGGACCATAAGAACGGCCGGTCTTATCAATATAGCCGTGGCCCTCTCGGTATGGCGGCTGATGAAAAGCCAAATCATACAACCGGTCAGCGTCAAGGTTGATAAAAAAATACGGCAGGAACGTCCGGCGGACAACGGGTATCTGTTATTTCTCTTTATTTCGTTCCTAACCGGCACGGCATCTTTTATTTACGAGATCGGGTGGATACGGATGCTGAGCCTCGTTTTAGGAAGTTCCACCCATGCATTTGAACTTATGCTGAGCGCCTTTATCTTCGGCCTTGCCTTTGGCGGTTTATGGATACAACGCCGAATAGATGGTATTGCTGCGCCTGAACGCACTCTTGCCTATGTGCAGGTCGTCATGGGGCTACTGGCGCTTTCCACGCTTTTGTTGTACGGAAATACCTTTGAAGTCATGAAATGGCTCGTACAGACGCTGAGCAGGACGAACACGGGGTACGCCCTGTTCAACCTGTCCAGTAATGCCATCGCATTGGCCGTCATGCTGCCGACGACGTTTTGCGCCGGGATGACCCTGCCGCTCATAACCTACCAATTAATCAGGCAGGGGCATGGGGAGCGGAGCATCGGGCAGGTTTACGCGGCCAACACGGTGGGGGCCATTCTTGGAGTTTTTTTCGCCATCCATGTCGGGATGCCGATGCTGGGGTTAAAAGGACTGATCGTTTTTGGCGCCGGCCTTGATATTGCGCTTGGCGTGCTGCTCTTATGGAGTGCGAAAAACGCTACGACGAAGCGTTTACCCGCCATCGTAACCGCTCTCTGCATCTTTGCAATTGCTGCGACCCTTTTATTCGTGAAACTGGATGCATATAAAATGGCGTCAGGTGTTTACCGCATAGGTGATCTCCTTACCGAGGAAAACAGCAGGCTTCTTTACCATAGGGACGGAAAAACAGCAACGGTGAGCGTGGCCCGCTTCAATAATGGGGCTATCAGTATACGTACAAACGGAAAGTCAGATGCCGCGATCAATATGGATACTCGTGGAGCGGCGCACCGAGATGAAGACACCATGATCCTTCTCGCGGTAATTCCCATGGCGCTGAACCCGCAAGCCGAGACCATAGCCAATATCGGTTTTGGCTCAGGCCTGACCACGCATACCCTGTTGAGCAACCCCCGGATCAAGCAGGTTGATACCGTTGAAATAGAAGGGAAGATGGTGGAAGCCGCACAAAATTTTCGCCCGCGCGTAGAGTTGGCATTCAGTGATCCGCGAAGCAAAATATCCATAGATGATGCCAAAAAGTTCTTCGCAGTCCACAATATAAAATACGACATGATCCTTTCGGAACCGTCAAACCCCTGGGTCAGCGGAGTATCAGGCCTTTTTTCCGAAGAATTTTACCGTCTTGTCAGTCGTCATTTAACCGAAAACGGATCGTTTGTACAGTGGCTCCAACTTTATGAGATGGATAACGAGCTTGTCGTGTCCGTGTTAAAGGCGGTCTCGTCACATTTTAACGACTTTGTCATCTACGCCGCTGACCGCGAGAATATAATACTTATCGCAAGGAACAACGGGAAGATAGCCGCCCCTGACCCGGCGCTCTTACGATATCCTGATATTGCCGCCGCACTGGCCAGGATCCATATTAACGGCATGCAGGATATTGAAATCCGAAAGGTAGGAAATAAAAAAATCTTACGTAAACTTATGGAATCGTTTTCCATACGCGCAAATTCAGATTATAACCCTGTTCTTGATCAAAATGCGGTCCGCGCCCGGTTCTTCCAAACCAATGCAAGCGATTTCGTGAGAATCGCTCATATGCCGCTGCCGTCTTTGGAAATGTTGACAGGGTCTGCTCCTGACAGGGGGGCGACCGATATTACGCCGTCCGGCTCTTTTTTCGAAACGAAATCCGCCTACGAAGCTATGATGGCGAGAGATTTTATTTTAGAGGGAAGATTTGATTCACGATATGGAAATGTCTCAATGGACACAAAGCGACTGGCTCTCCAGCTTAGACAGATATTTTATGATTGTCGATCCCTGTCAGGAGAAGACGCTGGAATGAAAAGTCTCTTCGATACATTTATCATCATGTCCTCTTATCTGAGGCCGCACGAATTGGATGTGGTTTGGAAAAGGTTGGACTCGGCCCCCTGCGCCCGATCGCTTTCAACAGAAAAGAGGAACTGGATCGCGTTATTTAAGGCGGTGGGTAAACGAGATGCGACGGGAATGGCGCGTGCGGCTCAAACCATGTTGGAGAGCGGACAACGACTGCCTCCGGACGCCTTAAAATATGTGGTATTGTCCGGGATGATGGGGCACCTGAGACAGGGTGATCGGGAAGGGTCTCTTAAGCTTTGGTCCCGGTATCAGCCCGAGATTTTTGGAGCGGACAATCCGGATCTGTTATTTCGACTGCTTGCTGCGGAAAGCGCCCCGAATTGAACGCGTTGAAAATAATTATATGGAGAACTATGAGAGAGCATCACGCGGGAATGAAAAGAAATCTGCGTTTAAGGGCGGCTTTTGATGGCCTCCCTTCAGGTTGATTCGCTGTTACCGTTCACTCTCCTCTAACAGGTTGTTGAAAAAGTCTTTTTGTGGTTCGACAGGCTCACCACGAACGGATAAATACGAATAAATTCAATACACGCTCCGTTCGCCCTGAACCCTGAGCTTGCCGAAGGGTCGAAGGGTAAACGGAGCGTTTTTCAACAGCCTGCTAATCCTTTTTGTCCACCAGCTTCTGGAACGCCGTAAAAATATCGATCGGCAGGGGGAATATGATGGTCGTGTTCTTTTCCGTGCCGATCTCGGTAAGCGTCTGGAGGTACCGGAGCTGAAGCGCGATCGGGTTCTTGCTGATGACCGCGGCGGCTTCACCCAGCTTCGCCGATGCCTGGAGTTCGCCTTCGGCATGGATGATCTTGGCCCGGCGTTCCCGCTCCGCCTGTGCCTGGATCGCGATGGCGCGCTGCATCTCGGCCGGCAGGTCCACATTCTTCACTTCCACGGTAGACACCTTGACTCCCCAGGGCTCAGTCTGTTCATCGATCACCTTCTGGAGCTCGATATTAATGGCTTCACGGTTCGAGAGCAGGTCGTCGAGGGAATTCTGGCCGAGAATGCTCCGGAGCGTGGTCTGGGCAATGAGCGATGTGGCATAGTAGAAATCCTCGACCTCGACAATGGCCTTGCGCGGATCAATGACCCGAAAATAGACCACCGCGTTCACTTTCACGGTCACGTTGTCCTTGGTGATCACGTCCTGCGACGGGACGTCCATGGTCACGGTTCTGAGGCTGACGCGCACCATCTTCTGGATGCCCGGGATCAGGACGATCAGGCCCGGTCCCTTCACGCCGTGTTCCAGGCTGACCTTGCCGAGGGTGAAGATAAGGCCCCGCTCGTACTGTTTCAGGATCTTGAGTGTGTTGAACAGAAAGAACCCGCCCAAAAATATGAAAATCATGAATCCAAGCCCGTAAACTTGCATTGTACGCCTCCTTTATTAGGGTGTCTTTATTGGCCGCAATTGCGGATTTGGTGAGATATAAAGATAACTCACTCCCTCACGATTCCATCAGCGAAGTTTTATTTTTCAGAGGATTCTGCTTTCTTCACGATGAGGGTAAGTCCATCGATGCCGACGATGTTCACCTTCTCACCTTTTTGAACGGACCCGTTGCTTCGCGCGTTCCAGTTTTCGCCGCGGACGAACACCTGGCCGGTTGGATTGAGGTCCGATCTCGCCTCCGCCTGCTTCCCGATGAGTCCTTCCTGGCCCGTATCGGTCTTTTCCCGGTGCACGCGGACAGCGACCGTGACGGTAACGATGAACAGGATGGCCGACATGGCCACGACCGGGATGATGACGGCCCATGAGATCTGGAGCGCCGGGGCAAGAGAGTCGATGAGCATGACCGAACCGAGCAGCATGGCGATGGTCCCGCCGACGCCAAGGACCCCGTGGCTCGTGATGAAAGCCTCGGCGATGAACAGCGCGATGGCAAAGATGATGAGCATGAGTCCCGCGTAGTTGATCGGCAGGGTCTGGAGGGCGTAGAAAGCGAGGATCAGGCAGATGGCGCCGGCCACGCCGGGAAAGATGGCGCCGGGATTCGAGAGCTCGAAGTACAGGCCGTAGAAGCCGAGGATCATGAGGATATAGGCGATATTAGGATTGCTGATGATGCCGAGGAGCTTGTCGCGGAACCCCATCTTCATGGTTACCACTTCGGCGCCAGCGGTCTTGAGCGTCTTTTTTCCAATGACCACGTCAACGGTTTTGTTGTCCATCGCTTTGACGAGCGAGGCAATGTCCGGCGCAACGAAGTCGATAACCTTGTTCTTGAGGGCTTCGGTCTCGGTGATGGAAACGCTTTGCCGCACGGCATCCTCCGCCCACTTCGCGTTCCTGCCCCGTTTTTCCGCGATACCCCGCATCATGGCGGCAAGGTCGTTCACGGCCTTCTTCTCCATGGTTTCGTCCATCTTGCCCTGCATCTGCACGGGGTGGGCCGCGCCGATATGCGTGGTCGGCGCCATGGCCGCGATGTTGGCCGCGAGCGTGATGAACACGCCGGCAGAAGCGGCCCGACCGCCGCTTGGCGCCACATAGACCACGGTCGGAACTTCGGAGGCCATCATCTTCATCACGATCTGCTGGGTGGAGTCAACGAGACCGCCCGGGGTGTTCAGCTGGATAATGAGCGCCTCGGCCCCGGCTTTTGACGCGCGGTCAATGGATTTGATGATGTACTCGGCAACCACGGGTGTGATGGGAGCGTCGATCTCGATCAGGTGAATCTTCCGTGCGGAAGGGATTGACGCAGCCGCGGGAGGAGTCGGTTTTGTAATCTTCTTCGTCTTCTTCGTGTCCGCGGCCACCGTGAGAACGAACGAACCGGCAATGATCAGGATGAGAGCTATGAAAACGGCATGTCGCGTCTTTATACGCATGTTGCTGTCTCCTTGAATAAAAAAAGTATATACGCATTGTCCATGAGTGTCAAGAAGCCCGTCAACCCAGAAAAAACTGCGGTCCTCCCGCGAGGCGGCGCAAATCCCACAAAGTAGGCCACGAAATATCTGTTTTTCTTCTTTTTGCTTTAGTGTATACTTATAACGAATGGAACAAAAAAGATGGCAATATTCAACAGGGATGAGAGATATGGATGATGTTAATGACATCGGTGAGCTTATTGAAGACTTTATTGATTTGCTATTGGACATGAGGGAGGTAGCATATGTTTATGTTATGGGAAGTTGAGGAACTGAAAAAGGTTGGCGAACTTCAACCGGAATTGGTTGACATGGCTCTAACGAATCTATGGAAAGAGAATCCGCAGCTGCACAAAGCGGTGGTGATGAATGCATATCTCGATGCGAAGATTAACTTGGGGAAAGCGGCGGAAATTCTTGGTTTGACGCGCATTGAGCTTGAACGCGAAATGATGGAGAAAGGCATCCCGATCCGGAGACTAAGCACGGATGACATAAATGCCGAGGTTGAGGCGGCGAAACGGTGACCAAGGCGGTAGCCGACAATACGGTCCTGTCCAACTTCGCGTTGATTGAACGTGAACAACTGTTGCGAGCTGTGCTTGGTGATACGTTGGCGGCCACGGAAGCTGTAATGGAGGAACTTCGACGGGGTGAGCGAAAAGGTATCGTGCCGCTTCGGGATTGGTCGTGGCTGACTGTTTTGAAAATTGACTCCGAGCCTGAGAGAAATGCCTATGCGATCTTCTCTGAGACTCTCGGAAAAGGTGAATCGTCCTGCTTGAGTCTGGCTCTTTCCAAAAAATTACTGTTGTTAACGGATGATGTCGATGCGCGTATGATGGCTCATCGAAGAAGCGTGAAGGTTTCGGAACGATTGGTGTGCTCGTGCTGGCCGTAAGAAAGGGCATTGTCACACTTGAAGTTGCAAATCTGTTGCTGACCGGAATGATTCAAAAGGGATATTATTCGCCGTATTCACGGCTTAACGTATTGGTACAGGATGTTTGATTTAATTTACGAAATCGAGTTACTTTTTCTCCAATATCTTGATTGCAAGCTCATGGATGAACTTGATGTCCGCTGGCGTGCGGGTTTGCAGATATGCGATCAGATCCGCAAGTTCCCTGGTCGGCTTATGCGTCGTCTTCTTTTTCGTGGGATAGATCAGGTCTTCGACCGGCATTTTGAGAGCATCGGCGATGTTTTCCAAGGTCTCAACCGTGGGGTCTCCGCCGATGCCTCTTTCGATCTTGCCGACCCTGTCTACGCTTAAATGCACAAGTTTCGCGAACTGACTCTGTGTCAGTTTCAGCGATTTGCGGAGTTCTCGTATCTTTTGGGAGATATCATTGTTTGCCATTAGCTCACCTATGGTCAGCATATTAGGCGAACCGAAAACAAAACAACAGGGACTATAATGCTGAAAATAATAATGACATATGCACACTGCATATCAACGGAGTTGTTCTCTCGACAATGAACGGTTTAATCACCCGCAACTACCCCATCGAATAATCCTTGACCGCATCACTGGATAGCTCTATAATCGGTTCATTATTACCTTAAATGTATTGCGCCCCACCTCAGAGTTCGACGTCATTTAGGAAGGCTGAATAATGCCCGAGAAATTATCCTTGGGGACTCCTTCTATACAATATGTTTTTCCGAAGTACATCCTGATTCCTTATAAAGCGTCTGTTTCAAATTACGAGTTACATCTACGATCCATGTGGAGTGTTCATGGACTTATAGCGCTCGTCCTCATGCGCGAGGGATTGGATGAGCTCTTTGGTTTCCGGAGTGCGTTGGGCAGCAACAACGATTTGCAGTGAAGTAGCATGGAAGTTTCACGTGGGCAGCGTCACAGATATTCTCAAGGTTGTCAATTAGCGCGCGGTGACGAAGGCGTTTGAAGTGAGCGTTGTTGAGAATGTGTTAGCTGAACAAGAAGATATTGAGGTGAGTCGATGATGATAAAACGAAAAGTGCCAGGACAAATGCACGTCGCGTGTCAACGTAGGTTCTCGTGTCAGTGAAAAATGGTTATATCGTGATATTAATGAAGAGGGCTTTAACTATGTCTACCAAACAGAAAATAAATAGAACCGTCCCATTTATTCTCTTCTCGTTCTTGATCTTCTTTTCGCAATCCGCAAGCGCTGCGAATCTTCTAGCGCCGACCCTGAGCGCTCCGTCGAACGGAGCGACAGGGGTTTCGCCGACCCCGACATTCAGTTGGCGTGCGGTAACTGGGGCCAGTGCGGGTTACTGGCTTGCGGTCGCGACCAGCAGTGGAGCGCTGCCGACCCTCCCGACGGACTCCACCTGCCCGAGTTGTGTTTCTATGGTGGCCGCCGCAACCACATCGGCCACGCTACCATCGGCGCTCACTGCGGGAACCACTTACTACTGGCGAGTACGAGGCAGAGGACCAGGAACGACATACGGCAACTGGTCAACCACGTACAGCTTCACGATCCAGTCCGCGCCGGTCAATCACGCGCCCTCGCTGACGCTGACGAGTACGAGTGGGGCGAGTGTACTGATGAACCAGGCGTATTCGATCACGGTGAGCGCGGCGGATGTGGACGGCAACCTGTCCAACGTGGACGTGAACTGGAATGACGGCACGGCGGTAGAACACAAGACCGTTAGTGGGAGTTCGGCGAGCGTGACGTTTACGCGATCGTTCAGCACGGTACGGACGATCAACTGGTCGGCGACAGCCTACGACACGACGCTTTTGGCCAGTGGGCAGTTAAGCGGTTCGTTTACGGTGACGGACTCGACGCTTACTGCGCCGACCCTGAGCGCTCCGTCGAACGGAGCGACGGGTGTCTCGACGACCCCGTCATTCAGTTGGAGTGCGGTGACTGGGGTCACTGCGGGCTATGTAATTGCGGTAGCAACCAGCAGTGCAGTGCTGCCGACCGACCCGGCGGACTCCACCTGCTCAAGCTGTGTAATTGTCCCTCAAAGCGCCGGCACATCGTACACGCCATCATCGGCTCTCATTGCGGGAGCCACTTACTACTGGCGAGTGCGCGGCAGAGGACCAGGAACGACCAATGGCAACTGGTCAACCACGTACAGCTTTACGACCCAGGCGACTGCCCAGAATCTTCTCCCTCCGACGCTGAGCGCTCCGTCGAACGGAGCGACGGGGGTTTCGCCGACCCCGACATTCAGTTGGAGTGCGGTAACTGGGGTCACTGCGGGCTACGTGATTGCGGTAGCAGCCAGCAGTGCAGTGCTGCCGACCGACCCGGCGGACTCCACCTGCTCAAGCTGTGTAATTGTCCCTCAAAGCGCCGGCACATCGTACACGCCATCATCGGCGCTCATTGCGGGAGCCACTTACTACTGGCGAGTGCGCGGCAGAGGACCAGGAACGACCAACGGCAACTGGTCGAGCATTTTTAGCTTCACGACCCAGTCCGCGCCGGTCAATCACGCGCCCACGCTGACGTTGACGAGTACGAGTGGGGCGAGTGTGACGACGGGCCAGGCGTATTCGATCACGGTGAGCGCGGCGGATGTGGACGGGAACCTCAATAACGTGGACTTGAACTGGAATGACGGCACGGCGGTAGAGCACAAGACCGTTAGTGGGAGTTCAGCGAGCGTGACGTTTACACGGTCGTTCAGCACGGCGCGGACGATCAATTGGACATCGACGGCATACGACACTGCGAGCTTGGCCAGTCCGACGCTTGACGGTTCGTTTACGGTGACTGACGATCCGAACGATCAAATCAGCGAGGCTGTGTCGCTCGGCTATACGACGCAGGCGCTCGTGAGAGATGGAACTATTGATTTGTCCACGGATGTGAATATGTATTCATTCACTGTTTTGGCGGGACAGCGGATTGGCTTAGACATTGATCGGCCTTCGGGCAGCACGTTTGACCCTTACATTCGCCTTTTCAACAGCAGCGGAACGCAACTCGCCTTAAGCGACAACGACGCTGCGCCGGACGAATCCTCTAGCGGAGGATCGTCGTATTTGGAATATCTTTTCACGATTTCTGGCACGTATTATGTCGGAGTCTCCGGATCTGGAAATAGTTCATACGACCCGATCACCGGTAACGGAGATGCCAACGGTAGCACTGGAGCTTACAAACTGATCATTTCCCCTGGCATTACCGGTACGATTGTTGGCGACATTGGAACCGGACGTGGAACTGAGACGTTTATCGTGGATATTCAACGTCTGCCCCCAACAGATTCTTCCTTTCCGCGACCAATTACTAACACGCTGCAGACATGGATTGTGATTCACGGCAGAGATGGTTCGCGGACCAGTGAAAATATTCTTAGGCTTGCGCAAGCCATTGCAAACAAATTTCCAAACGAACAAGTTCTCACTCTCGACTGGAGTGGCCCTGCGATGCCTCACGGTGAGTATGATTTCTACGAAGAAAACTGGATTCAACCAGTCGCCCAGTGGGCTGCCCAAGCACTCACCGGGTATAGGTTTACCGGGTCGTTATTAAATTTGGTAGGACACAGTTGGGGTGGCTACGTGGCCGATGAAATTGCGGAAAGAATTGACGGTGGCGTGAATACAATAGTAGCGCTAGACCCTGCAAAAGAGGGCGATGGATGGTATAACCCGGAAGACTTTGGTCAAATTAACTTTGCAGCACATTCACAGTTCTCTTGGGCGTTTCACAGTTCTAGTCTCGGAGCGGCGTCGACACCACCCACAGCTGACGAGGCCTTTGTTGTTAAAACGGGTCTTGGCTGGGTCGATGCACACAGCGCGGTCGTAAACCTTTTCTCATACATGGTTGAAAATCCGACCATCGGAGTCAGTCAGTTCTTCCAGCTTGATCGGCTGTTGCTCCACACGCCGGGACCATGGGTTCCCAATAAGTATTTTACGGAGTTCCCATTCCCTGAGAACCGAACTGGCGGATATGAGGGCATCATAACGGCGACTCCCGGCTCTACGGTCTCAGTAATCTCTCCCCAGTCCCCGCTTGACTTCGTGCCGACAACTCCGGAGATTACTGTGCTGGGTAATTCTGTGGCAATCGTCGATAACGATACGACACCGAATCTTTCTGATAACACAGATTTTGGTAGTGTTCAGCAAGGCCAGACGGCGACGCGGACGTTCACTGTTCGCAATGATGGTGGATCAAGCCTTACTTTGGGCGCGGTAAATGTGCCGTCGGGTTTCACTCTAACAAAAAGCCTCCCTACGTTTCTAATTGCTGGAGATTCAGACACTTTTACGGTGCAATTGGATACTTCGACTATTGGTACTAAAAGCGGGCAAATCAGCTTCTCCAACAGCGATAGCGATGAAAATCCGTTTAACTTTTCAATCACTGGTAACGTAACGATTCTACCGGACACCACGCCGCCGACGGTGACGATCAACCAAGCAGCAGGGCAAACGGACCCGACTGGCAATTCACCGATCAACTTCACGGTGGTCTTCAGCGAAACGGTGACCGGGTTTGCGAGCGGTGATGTGACGCTTGGTGGAACCGCTGGGGCGACCAGCAAGAGCGTGACCGGCAGCGGGACCACCTACAACGTGGCGGTGAGCGGGATGACGCAAAGCGGCACCATTACGGCGTCCATTCCCGCAGGCGCGGCCCAGGACGGGGCAGGCAATTCCAGCCTCGCCTCCACCAGCAGCGACAACAGCGTGACCTACAACGCGCCGGACACCACGCCGCCGACGGTGACGACGAATGCGGCCAGCGGGATAGGACAAACAAGCGTAACCCTGATCGGAACGGTGAACCCAAACAGCTCGAGCACTACGGCGTACTTCCAGTGGGGTACGACAACCTCTTATGGAAACAACACGTCATCGCAGAGCATGGGGAGTGGGACCAGCGGTGTATCGGTGACGCAAGCGCTAAGCGGACTTACTTGTAATACGCCTTATCACTACCGGGCAGTGGGAACGAACAGCGGAGGAACAAACTACGGATCAGACGTGACCTTTACGACAAGCGTATGTGCGATACCGCCGCCTACGGTGACTACAAATTCAGCCAGTGGCATAGGGCAGACGAGCGCGACTCTGAACGGCACGGTCAACCCTAACGGGGCAAGTACGTCTGCCTACTTTGAGTACGGCCTTACTACAGACTATGGCTTCTCTACGTCAGCACAAAGCCTTGGCTCCGGTTCAGGCAATGTTTCTTTGACGGCAAGTATAAGCGGCCTAACCTGCAATACGTTGTATCACTTCCGTGCAGTAGGCACCAACAGTGGAGGCACGAATTACGGCTTGGATGCGACTTTTACGACAAGTGCCAATACACCGGGGACCTCTTCATTTTCCAATATAAGCCAGACCGGTATACAGGCAAACTGGACGGCAAACGGCAATCGTTCCGGAACAGAGTATTATAGTGAGAACATGACCACGGGGACTAATTCCGGCTGGACAGCTAACACTTACTGGAATAGTACCGGACTGACATGTGGAACATCATATAGTTTCAGAGTGAAGGCAAGGAATGGGGATGGAATTGAGACGGGCTGGACAAATCTCGGCACACAGAATACTCAATCATGCTCTTGCACCTCTTCATCTCTTTCTGTGAGCATCAATGCTCCATCTTCTGGATTTAGCGCCAGCAAGGGCAGTGGCACTTCGGTAATGGCCGCTGTAACTGATAATTGCAATGGTAGCGTTACGGGGACCACAGTCATTGCCTCGTTCAGTAATGGGGATGTTTCAATTACCCTTTACGATGATGGAGCGCATAACGACGGAACCGCGAATGACGGGGTTTATGGAAATATGTGGACGCCGAATAATGTCGGCAATTGCATAGTAAATGTTACTGCTTCAAAAACAGGCTTAACCTCCGGCAATAATAGTGTCATTGGCACGGTGCAGTCAAATAATTCTGCGCCCTCGGTAACCACCGGCTCTGCAAGTTCTATTGGCGCGAACTCGGCTACAATAAGCAGCACCGTAAATCCCAATGGTTTGGCCACCAGTGTCTGGTTCGAGTATGGCACGACCACCGGTTACGGAAGCAGCACCTCTTCCCAATCCATTGGCAGCGGATCAAGTCTGGTAGCTGTAAGCACGCCTTTGACAGGGCTTGCTCCATCGACCCCTTACTATTTCAGGGCTGTGGGGCAGAACAGCGCTGGCACTTCATATGGCGCTGGCCAAAGCTTTACAACATTGCCATCAGGCATTATTGCCTTTAGACTCCCCGACACCGGCCAGACGCAATGCTATGATTCGATCGGGAATATTATCAGCTGTACCGGCACAGGGCAGGACGGGGCATACAACATCAACCCCATGTCCTACACTTATAACGGCAATGGCACGGTGACGGACAACAACACAGGCCTGATGTGGCAGCAGCAGGATGACGGGAATACTTACAACTGGTATAAGGCGTCAGGCACGTATGACGCAACCGACAATCCAACCACACAAGATGTCTGTGGCGAGTTGACGACGGGAGGTTTATCAGATTGGCGGTTGCCATCAAAAAAAGAATTGATGAGCATCGTTGACTACAGCATCCAATATCCCGGACCGACAATTAACCCGATATTCACGAATACCAAGTACGTTGACTATTTGAATTGGTCGTCTACTACCCTCGCGTACGATCCGGGTAGCGCGTGGCTCGTGGTTTTCGACAACGGCGGCGTGTACGGCGGCAGCGGTAAGTACGGTAGTGGGTACGTTCGGTGCGTGCGCGGCGGACAGTCTGGGTCATTTGGTAATTTTGACGACAATCATGACGGTACAATAACGGATACTTCGACAGGCCTGATGTGGCAGCAGTTAGAGTCAGGGGGTATGACGCGGTCTAACGCACTCAACTATTGCGAAAACCTTGAACTGCCCTCTGGAAGCGGACAAACAGACTGGCGTCTGCCGAATATCAAGGAGCTTGAGTCAATAACCGACGATACAATATACAATCCTGCTATTGACAGAAATTTCTTTCCGAATGCCACCAGTCATTCCTACTATCTGTCGTCTACTACCTCCGCCGAATATTCGAGCTATGCGTGGTTCGTGGACTTAGACTGGGGCCAGCCCACAATGATCTTGAAGTCCGTTAGTGTTAGTTGGTTCTACGTCCGGTGCGTTCGTGGCGGACAGGGACAGGGACAGAGTGCAACTCAGTATCAGTTAACAACATTGGTGAGTCCTGCGGCCGGGGGCACGGTGAGTCCAAGTTGTGAAAGCGGGTGCTGGTACAATAGCGGCGATAGTGTTTCCGTAAGCGCGACGGCAATCAGTGGTTATGCATTCAGCTCATGGAGTGATGGCGGAGCACAGAGTCATAATGTGACGATGGCTGGGGCAAAGAACGTGACCGCGACATTTAACCTTGCCGATACAGTTTCGCCATCGGGAACAGTAACCATAAACAACAATGCAGCGTATGCAACTGCGACCACCGTTACCCTCAATCTGAGCGCGTCAGACAATATAGGCGTTGTAGGATACTATATATCTGAAACTGCAACCGCTCCTTTAGCTGCGGCGGCCGGCTGGATAGCGATAAATTCAATCACCAGTTACAGCGCTAATGTACCGTATACCTTGAGCAACGGAGACGGCACAAAAATTGTTTACGCATGGTTCAAAGATGCAGCAGGGAATGTGTCGAATGCGGCCAGCCGTTCTATTATTCTGGATACCGTTGCGCCGCTTGGCTCCATTACGATTAACAGGGGGAATGGCAACACGAATTCAACATCAGTCCTATTCGACCTTTCCGCTGCTGACTCGCTAAGCGGCGTCTCGCAGATGTGCGTCAGCAACAGCTCATCTTGTTCCTCATGGGAAGCCTATGCCACATCAAAACCAGGTACTCTTTCTGCGGGCGATGGGCTGAAAACCGTATATGTCTGGTTCAAGGATGGCGCGGGCAATACGTCGAGCGTATACACCTCTTCAATAACGCTTGATACAACAGTCATCGACACGACAGCGCCGAGTCTGGTGCTCTCCACGCTGCCCGATGGCTCCTATACTAACAATCCGAACCTCAACGTAGCCGGGACCGTAACAGACAATGTGCTTATACAGAGTCTCGTGATAAGCGGTGATACTGTGACGGTGAACCTGGATAACACTTTCAGCCATCTTGTGACGCTCGTGACCGGGTCAAATACGATCACCACTGTGGCCGCGGACCAGGCGGGCAACACGACGACGGATGTTCGCACCGTCATCCTAGATCAGACCGCGCCTGCGCTCACGGTTACATCGCCCGCGGACAACAGCAAGACCAACCAGACGCTGTCAGCCGTAAACGGCGCTGCCGATGCGAATGCGACCGTAAGCATAAAAGTCAATAACAGCAACCCGGCCTTCGCCTTGATGACCGGTACGAACTTCGCTTATACCGCAACTCTCTCAATAGGCCTGAATAGCATCGGCATTACGGCAACCGACCTGGCGGGCAACACGGCCTCGGTCAACAGGACAGTCACCTACGACAGCGTCGCGCCGAGCATTGCGATCACAATGCCGAATCAGGACGAGCCGAATACGACCGGCAGTGTCCTTCTCCAGGGAACGGTCTCCGACGCGTTAACCGCCGTTTCAGTTGTCGTGACGGATGGCACGAACACCTACACGCCTGCGGTGACGAACGGAACCGTCCAGCAGATGCTCACCTTCTCTACGGAAGGTCTTCATGCCATTATTGCAACGGCCACAGATGAAGCGGGAAACCACAGTATGGCTCAGCGAAACATCAACTACGTTAGATGGGGCGATCCGGATTCTTCGGGAGTCGTTGATGTTAACGACGCACTTAGGGCGCTCAAAATTGCCGCCGGGTTGATCCAGCCGACTGCTACCGATCTGGAGCGCGGCGATGTGGCCCCGCTGGTGCATGGAACACCGCAACCGGACGGCGTAATTGATATCGGCGATGTAGTGGTAATATTGAGAAGAGCAGTGGGCCTAGTGACCTGGTAATATATAGCAATCAGCAAAAGAGGTTTGACAGACTGTTTATTGCAGTCGGCTGGTATGTACGGAGGATAATTTCATGAATGGTCACAGACAATTTGCTTGTGTTATTTTAATCTCCTTGCTACTCGTCACTGCATGTGGTGGTGGCGGGAGCACGGTTGCCGGCGGAGGCACTCAACCAACAAAGTCGGCGGTGAAAATATCAACTACAGGAGCTCTACCGTCGGGTACGTTAATAGGCGGCATTGATATTACTGTTTCATTGGCCCCTGGCGTATCAGCCAGGAGCACGACCAATCCACCGGAAACCGATGCAGGTGTTGTCGTTGCATCAGGTGTAGCATCTTCTAACTCGACGATTCTGGCAACCTATACATCAGCAAGTGGTGCAACACCTGCCAAAGCGCGTTTGTTGGTTGTGAATACCAGCGGCTTCGGGATTGGTGAGTTCGCAATAGTAAACGGGGATATTGCCGCAGGAAACAGTCCACAGGCTGCTGATTTTACCGTTGCTTCAATCACCGTGACGGACCTCAATGGTTCTCCGATATCCGGTCTTACTTCGGCATTTACCGTGAATAACCAATAATTGAGGATGATGAACGTTAGAATTATCATCAGCATCGTGATTCTCGTGCACGTTTGCGCTTTATCCGTTTTTGCTGCTTCGACCATCACACTAACGCCGTCGGGTAATGGTGTTTATTTGCTCCAAGGCGATGGGATGGCGGATGTTGCCGCGCTCGATATTACTATTACCTACGACGCACTGACCTTATCAAGCCCCCAAGTCAGCCAAGGGGATTTTATTGTTGGCGCTATGATGGCGGTCAATCCTAATGTAACAGGAATCGTACGCATCGCAATCATTACAACGAACCCGATAAGAGGGCATGGCAACATAGCGAAAATAACATTTAATCGGACAGGGAGTGCCGAAGGCGGCATTACCTCTCTTCGCGCAGCCATATCGAATCTAAGCGGAAGTCCGTTCCCTGCAGTAACTCAGGTCAATAATCAATCCTCAGCTAACACAAGCCCCCCCAGTGCGTCATCGCATCAGGGTTCGACATCAACGACATCAGATACTATAATTGCCATAACGCCTTCTCCCTATACGGGAGGCAATCGGACCGTCATAGGTGGCGTTGTGAATCCACCAGTTGAGACAGTTATGCCCGAGAAACAGGAGCCGCCAACGGTATCAGAACCGAGGGTTGATAATGTTAAAGAGACGCCATCTGTTGTTGAAGAGACAATCTCAAAAGAAGTTATTGCAACGCATGACCATCGAGGCGCATCAAAAGAAAAGGCTGTTTATACACAAAAGAGCGTCCTGGAAAGATTTCGCGATCTTAAAGGGGAGCGTAGCCAAAAGGTGTTTACTGCATTATTCAATCATGAACCCTTGATCGGATTCCAGCAGGAACCGCCGATAATCCTGTCAGATGGGAAAAGCACTGTTAAGGTTGTTTTCATTGCTTTAGCTTACGGTAAGGATTTTCCGGACGTGAGCTTAAAGGGTGCGCGACTTATTTCCCTTGTGAAAGACCCCGAGAAAACAAACATCTGGATAGCAGAGATAAAACCTGATAAAGGGGTGAATTCAGCAGCATTGACCGTTTTGCAGGATAAGGTGACAATGATTTTCCCGTTAACGGTTGCCTCAAAACCGAAGATACGGTTGGGCAGATCTGCTGAAGTGACGGACGCCGATTTTGATAAATTCCTGAAGGAGCGTGGTTCACCGTCGAAGTCGAAATATGATTTGAACAGTGACGGGAAAAGAGACTATGTAGGCGATTACATTTTCACGGCAAATTACATCTTGTCCATAGCTAAAATCAAAAAAAGAGATAAGTGAACAATGGCTATACTCCGCCAGGTGGGCTAATCTTCTATAGGCTGTCAGTTCTTCTCCGGTTTTATCGATCTTGAACCCAAAAACATTTGTCATATCACGAGCTCACCTTGTCGGTTATCGGATTTGGTTGCTAATCCGCAAAACCCGCTTCTATAGCGGCCGGCAAGGTTTTTTGTTGTCCGAAGCCAAGAAATGCTTGACTCAGAATGAGTTTTTCTGTAGCATCGCTTGAGTGAACGTGTGATGAGAGTGACCGGAGGAACAGAAAGAGGACGACGGTTGAAGGCGCCGGCAGGGTCCCGCGTGAGACCGACGTCCGACAAGGTGAAGCAGGCCTTGTTCAACATCCTCGGGGAGAGGGTGGCAGACGCGTTGTTTCTCGATCTTTTTGCCGGCGTCGGCGGCATCGGCATCGAGGCGCTCAGCCGCGGGGCGGGGCGCGTGGTTTTTGTGGACGCGTCGCGCGCATCGTTGCAGGTGCTCAACGAGAACCTCGAGCAGACCGGCTTCAAAGAGCAGTCGCAGACCGTGCTGTCGAAGGCCGAGTCATTCCTCAAAAAACCGTCGGGGTTGTACGATGTCGTGTACCTTGATCCGCCGTACGCGGATGAGATGCAGCCCTTGCTCGAACTGATAGCAGGGGCGAATATCCTGAAGCCTGATTCGATCGTGATCGCAGAACACTTTAAGAAACAACCGTCACCCGCGAGCGCAGGCGGTCTGACGCTGTATCGCGAAGCGAACTATGGAGATACCGTGCTGGCGTTTTATACATTCAGCAGTCAGAAGTCAGGAGACAGTCACGCTATAGCGTGATTCTGGATTCTGACTCCTGACCCCTGGCTTCTGATCACTTCATTAAGGAGATACCATGAAACGCATTGCTGTTTACCCCGGAACGTTCGATCCTGTCACGAACGGGCATATCGATCTCGTTGAACGAAGCCTGAGAATATTCGACAAGGTGATCGTAGCGGTGGCGGAGAATCCCAAGAAGACGCCGCTTTTTTCTCTTGAAGAGCGCATTGCCATGTTCAAGAAAGCACTGGGCAAACGCAATAACGTGCAGATCGAGGGTTTTGACGGCCTGCTCGTTGATTATGTAGAAAAGAAGAGCGCGGTCGGCATCATCCGGGGGCTGCGTGCCGTATCGGACTTTGAGTATGAACTGCAGATGGCCCTCATGAATCGCAGGCTTGATAACACGATTGAAACGGTATACTTGATGCCGAGCGAAGAATATTCGTTCATCACCTCGACCATTGTGAAGGAGGCCGCGAGTTACGGCGGTGACGTGTCGAGCCTTGTGCCGAAGGGAGTGGTGGCGAAGTTGAAGAAGAAGTTCGGGAGGTAGTTTGTTGTTCGATCTTGCGGTCCTATCAATGGAAACGAGAGAATAAGCATGGTCCGCAGATTACGCAGATTGCGCAGATGAAGATCAGGAAAGAAAATTATATAATGCTTTAGTGACTTAACAAAAAAATCAGTTCTCTTGTTTTTAATCCGCGAAATCTGCGTAATCTGCGGATAAAAAAAGATTGAGGTTTCATGTCGAGGAACATATTGATCGTAGAGGACGAAGAGACGCTGCGGGAGTCCATCAAGCGCATATTTGTCAAGGAAGGGTACACGGTGGACGGCGCGGAGTCGGCGGAGAAAGGCCTTTCCCTGCTTGAAACCGTTGCGTACGACGTTATTTTGACGGACATCATCCTGCCGGGCATGGACGGGATCGAGATGCTCACCCGGGTGCGGGAACAGGACCCGGACCAGATCATCATCGTCGTCACCGCCTATGCATCGCTCGACACGTCGATCAAGGCGCTGCGGGCGGGC
>JALNZF010000022.1 GCA_023229435.1 Nitrospirota bacterium | reverse complement strand
TTGTTTTTCTGCATGCTCAATTCATATCATATTTTCCTCATCCATTACAAGCTAAAAACCCTTACGTAGAGCGGGTTCTGTGAGCTTTCAAGCTCATTTTTACCCACTCGGTAAGGACAAGACCCTAAAAACAGAACAGGGCACGCCCTGCATTATGGATGAAACTGTCCTTGACTTTAGGTCTGTTAAATCAGTATACTTCATGAAAATCGAAAAAAGCATTCGACATTCACCAGATACGTGCAGCGTCAGGTTCTTTCTGGAGCGCGTAGATAATTTTTACTGAAGAGCCCGGAATACCTCATGTGATCGGAGTGCAGATCTAATGGAGAACCGAAGAAAGCATAAGAGATACAGTTTGGATCTGGTAGATATAAACGGCAAGATGAGCTTGACCGACATGGTCGAAGTCCTTGACATCAGTCTCGGCGGAGTTGCCCTGAAAGCGGACCGGAGACTTAATATCGGCAAAGAATATTTGATCAAGCTGCAAAAAAAAGGGGGCTTTCTCGAGGTGAAGGGCATTGTCGTCCGTTCGGAGTTAAGCGGTATGAAAGACAAAGGCCACGGAGAAGGGGCCTCGATATACACAGCAGGGTTGGTATTCAAAGACGGCTATACGGATAAGATCGCCGATTTTCTCAAACCGATCGAACATACGAAAAAGAAAGAACCGCCGGCTGTTGATAATCGGCGGCTCAATGTCAGGTTTCAAATCACCACCCCCGGGGAGGACATTTTGAACTATCCTCTCCAGTTCAAGGTGAGATCGATCAGCCTGGGCGGCATGCTCATCCAAACCGAGCAGTCCGTTGAGATCAAAAGTACTATCCCCATGGAATTGTCTCTGAATGCCGACAAGGCTGTTACGTTTATCGGAAGAGCTGTTTCATGCACGCAAACGGAAAATGCGGGACAAACATACTATAATATCGGCGTGGAGTTCACCGATCTGACAGAGAAAGATACAACCCTGCTTCAGACGTTTATCGACTATCTGGCGAAAATCGAGACTAAAAACAACGGCTCATAAACCGGCAAAGAGCTCGGATAAATAATCCTGCTCAGTGTTCCTTCGATGGAGCTCTTCCTGCGTTCCTCCTGAACAAAGCATTGCGTAATGTCAAAATCTAACCACAGAGTACACAGATAACGGCTTGAATTCAGGGGGTAAATACATATCCTACCTTCCTCCCCCTCTGTGTCCCTCTTATTAACCAGCGCTTCTGATCCTGTTCTTGACCCTTTAACCACGAGTTCTCAGAACATCTTACTGAAATAGTGATCTCACCAGGTCCAGGTTTTCACCCTAAATCCCTCGGTGACCTCTGCCTGCGCCCAGCGTTTACGAGTGGAACCGCGAGTGCAGGGTGTGGTTTCATAACTTTCCTCTCCGGTTTTCATAGAACTTTTGACAGTATCCGGACAAACCGGAACCAATTTTACCACGAAGACACGAAGGCACGAAGAAATACAGAAGTAACTTTATATCTTGATTAACCGTATAATTTAAAAGGTTTTCTTTGTGTCTTAGTGCCTTTGTGGTGAAATCTTTCCCCCATTACAGTCATGAAGACCTCGAAGAAAATCTTTTTTTCTCCCCTTCCTCGAATATTGTTACCTTCCCGAACTCGCCATCATACCCCGGCGAGATATGAACATTCCCCGCGCGCATGCGCGAGACAGCCTCGCGGATGAGCGGCGTGCCTGCTCGCTCAATATCATCGAGCGGCGCGTCCAGCAGTATCTTGAACTCATTGCCGAGCCGTTCGAGCATGGGCAGATACAGGGCGTTCACTTTCTTCGTGTTCACCCCGCATTCCAGTCCCTCGGCAATGATCTCCGGCAGGGGGATGATAGAGGCAAAAGGGGGAGCGCCCGAACGTTTGAAGCCTTCTTCCCGGTCCGCGAGTTTCGCAACCCGGTGCATAACGCCAATGGTCACCTTCCTGCCGCAGGCCGGGCAGAGATAATTATTCTCCATCGTTTCTTTCGGCGTCAGGCTCACCCCGCAAGCCCGGTGGCCGTCGTAGTGATACTTCCCCTGCTCGGGGAAAAACTCGATGGTCCCGAGAAATCCTTTTCGCGTCTTGATGGCCTTCATCATTGATGCGTAGGAGATGTCCGTGTCGAGGATGTTCGCCTCGCGCCCGATCTTTGCCGCGGAGTGGGCGTCCGAGTTCGAGACAAGCGTGACCGTATCAAGAGCGGAGAGCCGCCAGTTCATGAGCGGGTCTGATGAAAGCCCTGTCTCGACGGCATGGATATGCGGCGTCAGTTCCTCATAGCATTCTTCCAGTGAATCGAAGCCCGAGGCAGCGCCGAGTACGGAGAAGTGCGGCGTCCAGATATGAGCGGGGATGAGCATGGCATCAGGCGAGGCATCGAGGGTGATCCGGAGCAGTTTCTTTGCGTCGAGCCCCAGAATCGGCCGGCCGTCGGACTTGAGGTTGCCGATCTTTGACAGGGCCAGGTTCAATCGCTCGGCACTCGCGAAGTCCGGCGCGAGAATGATGGAATGGACCTTCCGCGTCCTTCCGTTCTTGCTGTAGATGCTGCTGATCTCGGCGGAGAGGATGAACGAGACATCCGCTTGACACGACCCGGGAACGTCCTCGGTCGTGTGCTTTTTCTTAAGCGTGAATAAACCGTTGCCGGCTGGATCGAGCTTCTTCTTCAGCTCTTTGATCCATTGGGGATGGGTAAAGTCTCCGGTCCCGATAACGGTAATGCCCTTGAGCTGGGCCCATTTCCAGATGCCTTCCGGGCACATATCCGGGCTTGTGGCACGGGAGTAGTGGGAATGAACGTGAAGGTCGGATATGAATCGCACGGCAGATTATAGCATTATCCCAGGGGTTGAGAAACAGAATTTTCGGGTCCGTCTCGAGATCATTTTCCGTGCGTTCACGTATCATGATAGCTTCGCTGCTCTCAAGCGCCCCATCGCTCGTCAAAGCAGAGCTCATCGAGAGACTTCCTCTTCGGACCGTCCTTCTTCTCCTCAATCGGATATCCCAGCGGCAGAAGCCCGATGATCCTGATCGAAGCCGGAATGTTCAAAAGTTTTTTCACCCTCTCCTCGTCATAGACGCCCACGAAGACCGAACCGAGGCCCTGGCCCCGCGCGGCAAGCATCAGATTCTGTGCGGCGATGCCGGCATCCACAAGATAGTAGTTCTGGTCCCAGAGCACGCCTGACAGGGCCGGATCAGCGCAGAATATGATGACCACCGGCGCCCCGGCAAGGGCCTTTTTCGAGGGATTGGACGTGTAGCCCTTGGACGCAAAGTAAGACTCCACGTAAGACAGGTCGCTGATCTTCTCCCGCGTTGCCTTGTCCTTCACCACCACCATGCGCCAGCACTGCATGTTCGCCCACGACGGCGCCATGCGCACTGCATCCAGCACGGACCGGAGCTTCTCGTCTTCAACAGGCCTGTCCTGATATGTGCGGACGCTCCTGCGTGTCTTGATTGCTTCGAATAGTTCCATGGTTACCCCTCCCCTTCATAGAGCATCGAGGCCATCCGGTCTTCATTGGCCTCGATGCTTTCAAGCAACCTGAACTGCACCCGGGCACGGTGAAGATTGTGTGTCGGATAGGCAATCTTGAAATAGGTGTCCCCGCGCAGATAGTCCGCAAGGAAGCGGAGACCAAGCTCAAACGTGATCACTTTCACGGATTGGGGAAGGAGTTCAAGCTCTTTTTTCGTAAGAAACACTCCTGCTTCGCGAAGATAACCCTCCGCGATGGCCTCGAAGAGCGTCATGTCGATGTTGACCGATTCGAGGTCCCTCGCGTTCTCTCCCGCGGGATTCGCGGCGGAGCGCACGCAGTCGCCGAAATCGAAGTGCACGATACCGGGTTTCACCGTATCGAGGTCGAGCATGCACAACGCCTCTCCGGTCTCCCTATGGATCATGATGTTGTTCACCTTCGGATCATTGTGCACAACCCTGAGCGGCAGCTGTTTCGAATCCATAAGCGTCGTGAGGACCGGGGCAAGCGCTCTCCTGCGGGAGACAACGGTTATTTCCGCTTTGACCTCGTCTGCGCGTTGTTTCACATTGGCGATCAGCGCGTCATCAAACTGCGTAAGATAGAGGGGCGTGTGGTGGAATCCGGGAAGCGTATCATGAAGCAAATCGGGCGACAGGTCCGAGACCAGCGCCTGGAATCTGCCGAGGCCGCGGCCGACCTCGTATGCGTGCTTCGCATCCGGGACCGTATCAGCCACAGCGCCGGATTCGATGAAATGGAACATCCGCCAGTATGACCCTGCCTCATCGCGCAGGAACGATCGTTCGTTGCGGGTGTGAATAAGCGCGGGCGTGACAGAAGCAGGATCTGAAATGCCCGAGGCGAGGAGCCTCTTCATGATGTGAGCGGTGACGATTTCGACATTCTCCATCACCTGTTCGGGATGCGTGAATACCGATGTATTGATACGCTGGAGAATGTATTTGCGAACGGAACCGCCTTCCCGGAACTCGCAGAGATAGGTGTCGTTGATCAGGCCGGAGCCGAACCGATCGGCCTTGATGAATGTTCCGGAAATGGAGAATTGGGAGATGATGGATGTGAGCATATTATTATCCGTTCGTGGTGAGCCTCTAATCCGTTCGTGGTGAGCATGTCGAACCACAATCCTATCCTTCGACAAGCTTCCTTCGACAAGCTCAGGATGAACGGAAATATAAACTACATGCAACATTATCCGTTCGTGGTAAGCCTCTTATCCGTTCGTGGTGAGCTTGTCGAACCACAATCCAATTATTTAGCCATCGGTCCAGTCCATGCACTTTTTTATAAAGATTTACCGCTGCACACTTTACTTTTTGCAAGCCTGCTTATCTCTGCCCAATCTCCCCGGATCAATGCTTCTTTTTTCTTTCGACTCCATCCTTTTATTTGCCGTTCGCAAACAAGGGCCTCTAACCGCGTTGGGAAATCTTGTGAGAATGACAAAGTAATTGGAAGCCGCGTCGATGTATAGCCGTGAAACTCACCTGACTGATGTTCGCTTATTCGAGTTTCCAGGTTATCGGTGTGACCTGTATAGTACGATCCATCTGAACATTTTAGTATATAGACCCAGAATGACAAAAGCAGGCTCCTGATAAAGGATTGTCCTTCGACAAGCTTCCTTCGACAAGCTTCCTTCGACAAGCTTCCTTCGACAAGCTTCCTTCGACAAGCTTCCTTCGACAGGCTTCCTTCGACAAGCTTCCTTCGACAAGCTCAGGACGAACGGTGTATCTGCTCGGCATGAACAGAAAGAATCGACGTTCCCCTTACTTCTTCGCGACGATCAAAAAAACCGGAAACTCTTTTTTCCCTCTTCCCTCGACGTCCCGTAGCATGGTCGTTGCCGTGGTATCACGAACATCGTGGAATCCGGCGGAAAGAAGCAGTTTTTTCAGGTGTTCACGGTCAAAGCCCGTATGGAACACTCCCGTGTTGTCGCCATGGAACGACCCGTCTTCAGCGTCAAGATCGGCAAAGCTCAAGAGCCCGCCCGGCAGCAGGAGTTCGTGCCATTGTTTGAACAGCCTTGCCGTGTCCGGCACATGGTGCAGGGTCATGCTGCTCACGAGCAGATGGAATCCGCCTTCAACGCGGCCGCCCTTCTCAAAATCCACGAAGCGGGTCCGTGCATTCGCGATCCCCTGCGTCCTGATCTTTCCCTCCAGAACACCGAGCATGCCCAAGGAACTGTCCACGCCAAGGATGGTCCTGACGAGAGGCTGCAGCCTGAGCGTGACCAGACCGGTCCCGCACCCGAAGTCCAGCACGTCCATGTCGCGCGCCGGCGCCGCCTCTCTGATGATCGCGTCAGCCACCTCGTTCGCAAGCTTCACCCGTCCCGGGTTTGCGTCCCACTGCGCCGCTTCCTTGTCAAAATCTTTTTTCTTTTCCGGTTGCATGGGTCGATCTCCTCTGACCATGATCCTGCATTCAGACGGCAACGATCAAGCCTCAACACCCCTTTTTTATTCCGCTGCTCTTTGCCTTGACGAGCGCCTGATCAGCGTGGTCGATGAGCGCTTTGCGGTCAATGCCGTCGTGGGGGAACGTGGCCGCTCCGAAGCTGATCGTGACACTGCCTCCCGGCAGATTCTCCCGACCCGCAAAAGGATATTCGGCAACAAGCACCCGGATCCTCTCGGCAAAAGCGATCGCCTCTTCCCAGGAGATCTCGGGCAGGATTACCGCAAATGTCTCGAACCCGTATCTGGCCGCGACATTCGATTTGCGGGTATTTTTTTTGAAGAGCTCCGCAATCGTATAGAGCACTTTGTCTCCCGCCGTCTGACCGTGGGTATCATTGTATTTCATAAAATGATCAACAGACATCAAAAGTACGGAAAACACATGGTTATATCTCTTCGAACGTTCGACCTCGGTCGCAAGCAACTCGTAAAAATGACGGTGATTGAACAAGCCGGTCAGGCCGTCCTGCATGGCAAGTTCTCTCAAAGCCGCGTTCATCCGAGTGGCTTCTTCGTTCTTCATTTTCAACTCTTCCAAAAGAATCCTGTTTTCCCGGATCAAATTCACTTTTTCCACCGCCCGCAGAGTTACCATGGAAATAACATTGATATCATCAAAAGGTTTAATAAGGTAGTCGTACGCGTTGGACCTCAGCGCTTCGATCGCGGTCTTCAATTCCGCATGACTGGTCATAATGATGACCTGCGTGTCCGCGCTGATCTGTTTGATCTTTTTGAGCAGATCGATGCCGCTCATTCCCGGCATGACGATATCGCTGATGAGCAGGGAATAATCACCTTTGGCAAATAACTCCAATGCTTCTTCCCCGCTTCCCGCAACATCCACATGATGGCCGTCTTCGGAGAGAACGAGCGATACTACTTGTGAGATGCTCGGTTCATCATCCACTACAAGAATATCTAACTTCATCGTCATCGGCTTCCTCCTCCACCGTTATCGGTTTTTTCACCTGGCGCGTGAACAAATCGTCAAAAGCCGCCACGAAGAACGCAGTTAACTGCATGCGATTACTATCGATATCAACCCTCTTCCGACAATTCCGTCCGGACAAGGGCGAGGATCGCCGAATGGGGCACGATAAGATATTTTTTCTCCTCGAACTCTATCTCCATTGATTGGTCTTTGAGGAAGATGGCGTAATCGCCATCGGCAGCCTGCAGAGGGAGGTACTTAATGTCCTTCTTGCCGGTCCTCCAGGATTCGTCGGGCGTGTTGTCCGGAATGGGATACCCCGGCCCCGTCTTCACCACATGACCGCCCATGATCTTTTCCTTTTCCTTGACCGTGGGAGGAAGATAGAGCCCCGAAGGCGTCTTGTCCATCCGCTCGTCAGGATCGATGAGGACCCTGTCTCCCACGATGATAAGGTTCTTCTTGGTTTTCATGCATCACCTCGACACGATCTCCTGCGATGATCATTCTTGTACCTGCTCATGGTACGCTCGTGGCCGACCGGCAGCACTCACTTGTAATGAGAGCCCCAATGTCTCGACCATTTCCCCGCCTTAAAAATTACACGGAAAAATTTCCTGCTATGATCAATATATCACATCGGACAGGAATTATTATACCAAAATATGCAACCGATAATCCTCTTCTTTCCGTGTTGCCATTGGGGGTTTTTCGCGCTACACTATGCGCATGCACGGGAACGTTAAGCGCTTTTACCCTGAGTATGCAGTAGCATGCTTTTTCATGGATTTTATCCGACATTATCGGTGTCAAAGACGTTAGCTTGTTTTATCAAATTGTGGAAAACATGAATAGGGAAAAGATAAAACTCGGCATCAGTTCCTGTCTGCTCGGCAATCCGGTCCGCTATGACGGCGGCCACAAGCTCGACCATTTCCTGTCCGATACCCTCGGCCAGTATGTGGAATGGGTGCCGGTATGCCCCGAGGTTGAATGCGGCCTGCCGATCCCGCGCGAGGCCATGCACTTGGTGGGCGACCCGGAGAAGCCCCGGCTCATCACGATCCTGACCAACGTGGACCACTCGGCGCGCATGAAAATCTGGGCAAAGAAAAAAGTCGCGGAGCTGGAAAAAACGGGCCTCTGCGGCTTTGTGTTCAAGAGCCGGTCGCCCAGCTCGGGCATGCGCGGGGTCAAGATCTACACTGAGGCAGGCATCCCGAACGCCATTGGCTCCGGGCTCTTCGCCAAAGCGTTCATGGAGAAGTTTCCCCTCCTCCCCGTGGAAGATGAGGGCAGGCTGCATGATCCCGGGATCCGGGAGAACTTCATCGAACGGATCTTCGTCTATCGACGCTGGCAGGAATATGTCAAGGCGGACGGATCTCTCAGGGGGCTGGTCTCATTTCACACGGCACACAAGCTCCTGCTGATGTCCCACAGCCTGAAGCATTACACCGAACTGGGGAAGCTGGTCGCCGCGGGGAAAACGTTCCGCAAAGAAAAACTGCACACGCGCTATCGGGAAATGCTGTTTGAAGGCCTCAGGTTCCTGGCCACGGTAAAGAAGAACACCAACGTGCTGCAGCACATGGCCGGTTACTTCAAGGATAAGCTCTCAGCAGATGAGAAGAAGGAACTGCAGGACGTCATCACGAACTACCACCGGGAACTGGTGCCGCTCATCGTTCCGATCACCCTGCTGCAGCACCATGTCCGCAAGTACAACGTCGAGTACCTTAACCAGCAGGTCTACCTGAACCCCCATCCACTGGAGCTGATGCTCCGGAACCACATATAGAAGCGTCCTGCCTGTCGCGATTATTTGCTCTTGAACAGGCCCCTCACCCCGTTCATTCTCCCGCGTCTGAAACCGGAAGAACCGCGCTTTACAGATTACCGCGCAGTTTTTCCACGGTCAAGATCCGTTTCACCGCCAACTCGTAGGCGGCCTTCCGCATCCGGCACTTTGCTTCGCGGCAGTGGTCATTGACGTCGTTGAACGCCGCGGTCATGATCAGCTTCAGCCGTTCAAGTACTTTTTCTTCCGGCCAGGTCTCGTTGCTTAAATTCTGACTCCATTCGAAATAGCTCACCACGACGCCGCCTGCGTTGGCGAGAATATCGGGGATGACCAGAATGTCCCTGTTGAAGAGAATTTCATCGGCTTGCGCGGTGAGCGGCGCGTTCGCGAGCTCGAGGACGATCTTTGCCTTCACGTCATGGGCATTATTCGCGTCGAGCTGGTTCGAGAGAGCCGCTGGTATCAGGATCTCACAGTCAATGGCAAGAAGCTCTGCAGGGGAAATGGTTCTTGCGCCTTCGAAGCCGGCGACGCTGCCGGTCTTGGCCTTGTGATGTCTGAGCGAAGGGACATCGATCCCCCCCGGGTCCATGATGGCTCCGGTCGCGTCGCTCACGGCCACGACCGTGTAGCCCCAGTAATGGAGCATGCGTGCGGCATTCCCGCCCACGTTGCCGAACCCTTGGACCGCAACACGGCTCCCGTGCGCTTTCATGCCCTTTTCCTTCATGGCCTGCTCAAGCACATGGACGCCGCCCAGCGCGGTCGAGTACCTTCGCGCCCTGATGCCGCCCAGCGCAGGGGGTTTTCCCGTGACCACGGCGGGAACGTGCTCACGCTTGATCCGCTCATACTCGTCAAGTACCCACGCCATGATCTGCTCATCGGTGTACACGTCGGGCGCGGGGATATCCTTGAACGGCCCAATGTGGTCCGCGATGGCCCGGATATACCCGCGCGTAACCAGTTCGAGATCGCGCTTCGAAAGTTCCATGGGATTGACCGCAACACCCCCCTTTGCCCCTCCGAAGGGGATGTTCACCACCGCGCACTTGAGCGCCATGAGGAGGGCCAGTTCGCTCGCATGCTCTTCGTCCATCCCGGGATGAAAGCGAATGCCTCCCTTGGCAGGGCCGCGCGCATCATTGTACTGCACGCGATAACCCGTATGCATCTGGGTCCTGCCCGTGGTCATCTTCACGGGAAAGCTCACCGTAAAGGACCGCCGGGGCGTGGACAGAAGGTCGAGTTCCTCCTGCTTGAGACCGAGGTCGGCGTAGACGGTCTGCAATTCGGTCATGGCGAGACTGCGAAGTTCTCTTTCGTCATGGTGGATACGGTCGTGGTTTGTTTCCATGTGTTTTCCCTCTGGGAAAAAGATCAACGTTCAGAGTTCATAGTTCATGGTAACAACGACTCGAACGCATGACTTTTTCTTAAACTTTGAGCTTTGAACTTGAACTCTGAACTATAATCTTGCCAAACCCGTCTTCTTCGCTGTCTCGGCCACGGCAGCTGCCACGGATGCAACCACCGTGCGGTCGAAAATGCTCGGGATAATATAGTCCTCATGCAGCTCCCCGGTCTTGACCGTGTGGGCGATGGCTTTGGCGGCGGCGAGCTTCACCGCCTCGTTTACGCCGCGCGCCCGCACATCGAGCAATCCCCGGAACATGCCGGGGAAACAAAGCATATTGTTTATCTGGTTCGGGTAGTCCGACCGTCCTGTTGCCATGATCCGCACCAGCGGCATGGCCTCCTCAGGCGAGATCTCGGGCTCGGGATTGGCGAGTGCGAATACGATCGGGTCTTTCGCCATTCTCTTGATGTCATGCGCGGTGATTACATTGGGAGCCGATACCCCGATGAAAACATGCGATCCCTTCATGGCATCGGATATGCTGCCCGTCACTTTTCGCGGGTTCGTGGATTTCGCCAGCGCGCCTTTATAGGGGTCCATATCCGGCTTTCTGCCCGCGTACAGCGCGCCGACCCTGTCACACACGATAATGTCCCTCACCCCCGAGGCCAGGAGTATCTTCGCGGTCGCCGAACCGGCGGCTCCCGCGCCGACGATCACGATCCTGAACTTTTTCAGGTCGCGCTTGAGCAACCTCGCGACATTGATGAGCGCGGCCAGCACAACCACGGCAGTGCCGTGCTGGTCGTCATGGAACACCGGGATGTCGAGCAGACCCCGGAGCCGGGATTCTATCTCAAAACAGCGGGGCGCGGAAATGTCCTCGAGGTTGATGCCGCCGAAGGCCGGCGCGATGTTCTTGACCGTGGAGATGATCCCCTCCACGTCTTTGGTCGCCAGCACGAGGGGGAAGGCATTGATGTTCGCGAACTCCTTGAAGATCATGGCCTTGCCTTCCATGACCGGCAGCCCGGCCTCAGGCCCGATGTTGCCCAGACCAAGGACCGCGGTCCCGTCGCTTATCACGGCGACGGAATTTCCCTTCATGGTGTACCGGTACGTGTGCTCCCGGTGCTGATGGATATCCATGCAGACCCGCGCGACGCCCGGTGTGTAGACTTTGGACAGATCGTTCCGGTCGCGCACGGGGAGCTTGTTCCTGATCTCGATCTTCCCGCCCTCATGGGCCGTGAATGTGCGGTCCAGGGATCTGAGGACCTTCACGCCGCGCAGGCTCGTGATTGCCTTCACGATCGCCTGCTCGTGCTCCTCGTTACGGGCGTTCACGGTAATGTCGCGGAAGATCGTGCCCTTGCCGACGCCGACGATGTCAACCGCGCCCATATCGCCGCCGGCGCTGCTGATGGCCGTGGCGATTTTCGCGAACATGCCGATCCTGTTCTCGATCTCCACCCGTATCGTAATGCTGTAGCTCGGACTGGGAGGGGGTATGGGATGTTTCATGGTATAGTCTCCTTTGTTTCCTATTATAGAAGCTATTCTCCCGATGGTCAACAAAACTGTCGCTAAATAAAAAAAGTTGAAAATTAATATGTTCCGTTTTTTTAAAATCACCGTGCAAAAATCTATTGGAGCAGGTATAATAAGCACCAGGTCAATGTCGTTCTGTTCTCCTGTCTGAGGGAAAGTACTCTATGCCTGACTACCGCATCGAAAAAGACTCCCTTGGTGAAGTAAAGGTCCCCGTGGACGCGCTCTACGGGGCACAGACCCAGCGCGCGGTGGAAAACTTCCCCGTGAGCGGCATGCGGTTCCCCCGCGTCTTTATCCGGACGCTCGGGCTCATCAAGGCGGTCGCGGCGGAGGTGAACGTGGGACTGGGCATGCTCGACCCCACGGTCGCGCATGCCGTTCATCTCTCCGCCCTCGAAGTTGCGGACGGCAAATGGGATGACCACTTCCCGCTTGATATCTTCCAGACCGGCTCGGCAACATCCACGAACATGAACGCCAACGAGGTGATCGCGAATCGCGCCACGCAGATGCTCGGCCCTTCGGCGAAGCCGGTCCACCCGAACAACGACGTGAACATGGGCCAGTCCTCGAATGATGTCATCCCCGCCGCGATCCATGTGAGCGCCTACATTCAGACACATGAAGTGCTCATCCCCTCGCTCAGGCATCTTTATATCATGCTGAAAAAACGTGAGGGTGAATTTGGGTACCTCGTAAAAACGGGCCGCACACACCTGATGGATGCAATGCCGATCAAGCTCAGCCAGGAGATCAGCGGATGGGCCTTCCAGGTCGGGCAGAGTATCGAGCGCATCGAATCCGCGCTGCCCCGCCTTGCAAAGCTCGCGATCGGTGGAACTGCCGTGGGCACCGGCGTCAACGCGCCGAAGGATTTCGGAAAGATCGTCGCCGGCAGGCTTGCCGGCCGCACCAAACTGCCCTTTGTGGAAACAGACAACCACTTCGCCGCCCAGGCGACCATGGACACGGCCGTGGAACTGAGCGGACATCTGAAAACTACCGCCTCTTCCTTCATGAAGATGGCGAACGACCTGCGCTGGATGAACAGCGGCCCGATCGCGGGGCTCGGCGAGATATCACTGCCGTCGCTCCAGCCCGGGTCGAGCATCATGCCCGGCAAGGTAAACCCGGTCATGTGCGAGATGATGATGATGGTCTGCGCCCAGGTCACCGGGAATGATGCCGCCATTACGATCGCCAACCAGCATGGCAATTTCGAGTTGAACGTCATGCTGCCCGTCATCGCCCATAACCTGCTCCAGTCCATCACCCTGCTCGGGAATGCATCCCGGCTTCTTGCTGACAAGGCAATAGCAGGCTTCACTGTTAATCAGGAACGTATTGCAGGCTTGGTGGACAAGAACCCCATACTCGTGACAGCGCTGAACCCCGTCATCGGCTATGACAAGGCCGCGCAGATCGCGAAGAAGGCGTATGCAGAGGGCCGCGCTCTCAAGGACGTTGCCGCTGAGATGACGGGGATGTCGAAGGAAGAATTAAATAAATTGCTCGATCCGAAGAAGATGACCGAAGGCGGGACAGCAGAATAATAATATACGTGTAAGACTTTTTTCTACGCATTATCAACAGCGCCGACTTTTTTTCGTCGTCGTAAAGCGCGAAGGGTAGCGGATTCAGATAGAAACCTGATCTGACAAAGACAACAGTCACTATTTCATCCCCTGAAACAGGATCCATGCCTTCTTTTGGGATCTTTGATGATGTGCGGTCTGCTAGGCATTAGGAGGAGCAGAGAAGTAAAATTGCCGCAAAAAGTAAATATTTCTTCATAGATAGTTTTCCTCAATAGATGATTCGACCGATTCAGGCATGATCCCCCTGTTTCGGTCTAGTCACTTGATCGATCATGCGGTTCGTGACAATGAGATACGAGGACAGCAATAAGGAAAAAGCGGGCCGCATGCCTGTCGTCGGCAGCAGGTGCAGCCCGCTTAATTCAGAGCGCGTACAGATTATTTCCGGCCTCCCAAGCGAAATGCCTATTGCCTGTATTTGATCACGGTCCCGGTGACTGTCGTCGTATACCCATTCAGCAAATACGCCCAGAACCAGGATTCCGAGATAACAGGATTCAGCAGCGCATCTCCGCCTTTGCTCTTGACTGCATTCCGATACGCGTCCACGAACCTGTCGTTCTGTCCGATCGGGATCAAATTGAACAACATGATTCCGGTTGAACTTCCTTCCCCTTCACCCAGCACTTCGTATTTCGCGCTCGACATTTCGGTTGGCAGTTTCAACGGCGCGGAACTGCAACCAAAAGCAAAAACCAGAGAGAGCACAAGACCGACCAGTAGAGCTTTTTTCATTTTCTTTCACCTCCTTTCTATATGAGTTTTATACACAATCGAATGAATAATTCGACTAATGATGTTAATCGGACGTGGGGCTGATATGATATTGAAAGAGAAACGGTGGTCATTATTGCAATTGCTTTAGTAACGATGTCCAAAGGGAGATTCGTTTTCGCCCTCGACATGTCTCCTTTCCATTAAAATAGACCGGATTTTCCAATTTCATTTAACCTCTTTGTAAACATGGAGCGGAATCTGTTATTGATGCGTCATTCTCAATTGTGTGCTACTTGAGTCCGATAAGCTCCTTGGGCATCAGTACGCGTCTTCATAATCACCGACAAATATATCGCTCGTTCGGCATGTTCCAGCTCGCATCCCGCTCCCCGTAAAGGATTTCCTTCTCGGATCCTTCAATACTATGGACTCCGCGAATGAGACGTCAAAAAACGATGAAAATAGTGGCTTGTGTTTCACCAGGCCGCACTTTTACCTCGCTAATAGTGTATGTCGAAGTATATGAAGTCGTCGTGCGCCTTGTGTATTTGTCCAGGGTGATTTCCGCAGTATCGTAGGTCACCTCGATTCCCCATCCCACTCTTTTGGTTCGGGCAAACTCCAGACCGAATGAGCCGTAGAAGCCCGGTGATGAACTTTTAACGTAATCTCCGCTCGCAAAGTACTTTTTTATTCCCGCACGGATATAGGGTGAAGCCCACGAGTCGGTCAACGGAGTATAGCGCAAATCAAGGCCCGCGGGAATTGCGGTGAAATCAGAGTCGGTTGATGATACAATCATGGCCGGACCAAACGTGAATCCGATTCCAAGACCGCTCGAAAATTGAACGTAGGGCTGAAACGATAAACCGACAGACGTCAACAGTTTCGTGTCGACAATATACCCTTTAACCTCTAAGTTGTTTTTGTATACATCTAGAACGTTGTCTATACCTGAAACGTAGGTCAAGCCCACGGGAAATCTCCACTCAGCGGCCTCAACACAGTTTGCTGCAAAGAACAATACCATGGCAATGATGATGCTTATACACCCTCTTAGACGTTTCATCTTCATTTTTCCTCCGTATTCTGTAATTCCTCCTGCTTCGAGGGAAGTGATGGCGATACCATCTCTTTTTGCTTATCTATCAAGATACAAATCAACACAATATTTGCATCCATGTTCATTTTCGTACAGTTTGTCCTCTTTTGCATTGATGACAAAATCGATAGCTTCCGGTGTACCAACATCGCCTATGGAATTGAGCGCTATGAACTTATCGTTCTCTTCATACTGAGCATATTTTTTCTTGAGGAAATCGACATGCTGTTCCGCCCCGAGCGTTTATATTGCCAAGATAGCGCAGGCCCGAGTTATGCGTTCGCCCGCATCAGAGAACCTCATCAGCGCATTCATACCACGGAATTCCCGGTACTCCCGAGTTCCAGCACGGGAAAACATGCACCCTCATCGTTTCGTGCGATCCCCTCCTCCGCACGAATCTCTATCTCTTTGATCATTTGTTCGCTTGCGGAGTAATGTAGCGAGCATTTGTTGATCTTGGACGCGATTTCCTTCACCAGAATAGACATGGCATTGTGAAGCACGGCTCCTCAACTTCATTCCCCGCGAGCGGTAAACTCCTTCTGCAATGCCTGGGATAGCCATGCATCGGGTCTTCCGTATTAATCAATTCACGCTTGCTCTTTTCAGGGCCGACATGACATGAAAGTTCCGGACTCTTTCCTATAATCATCCACGGCTTTTTTTAGGAATTACAGGTGCAGTTAGCCCGTCTTCGGGCTTTATGGCCTTTCTCTGTCTCTCCTTGTCCTGTAGCCAATCTTTATAATCTTCATCTCTTTCTCTCTTATGAACTTTTGCAGTCTCGAGGTCCCATTCATGGGTTTCATTGTTTATCTCAGTGAGGGTACAGTCATAGAGCCATTCAGGAAGCTTGTTCCAATATTCATTATTCTCCTTAACTGGTTCGAGGTCGGAAAAAAAACCGGCTGAAAAAATACCATAAGGTCGCACGTAAATATAATATATTTTTCCATTAGCAAGTTCAGCATCAATAAACATATACCTATCACGCCCAGCGCCTAAAATACCTGTCTTCTGCAGTGTAAGAACAGCGAATATATGTTTGCCGGCAGACACCTGAGTAATGGTACAGTTTTTTAAGCCTTTTACCACTCCAATAATTTTTTCATCATCATATAAAGCAAAAGGCACGTCAAGTGCATAAAAATCCGGGCGCACAAATACAACAGTTGCCTTATCATTTGAAGGGGTCGGGAAACCCGCCTGTAAAGATTCTTTTACTGTGTAAGGTATGCTCGGGGCACATGAAAACGAAAACAATAAAACAACAGCAAGCAAAATATTTCTTTTTATCTCAAATCTCCTTAATATCAGACATTCTATTTTCATCAGCATCTTTCTATTCCTCCTTCTAAATGTTTATAATCCGAGATAAACTCTCTCTTCACTTATCCTGCCTGTCAGGTTCCATTTCTTACCTTTCCTCAACGTCCGATCATAGCAGGTACCTTCAGTTATTTCCATGCTCTCGTTAATAACAAAGGATTTCCGCACCTCTGGTGAAGGAACGTACGCAGCAGGTTTATACCTGACATGAGCCAAATCGAACGCACAACCATAAAGAAATAAAATTAACAGCATAGTGAATAATACCTTTAATCTCGTCTGCATTTTTATCTCCATTTAAAACCTAAAATTGCAACTAAGAGATTCTGTTTTTTTATTGAAAACATCAAGAGAACCTTTGGCGTTGTGGAAAGAATGCAATTCTTATGTTACGCAATGCGACCGTCACACCCACAACGGGTACTGAATTTGAACCATCGGTGTTGGCAACAGCACCACTTACGCAAAAGTCGACAGGGCTGCAATTCGCTCGTTAGAACAATATCGATATTCCCAAACTTATTTCTTTGAGCTGTATCTGGTCACTGAACGCGTAGGGGACGACATAATAGATTCCGTTTCTAATGTCTACTATTTCTTCGAGTTCGTGGTCGCCATTCACGATGTATTTTTTAAAATCTGCCCGCAGAAAGACGTTGCGCGTAAGGAATATCTTCACTCCGGCCCCGTAGTTTGTCGTTGATAAATTGTAATCTATAAACATTGATTTGCCCGTACCCACCGTCACAAAGGGAACTATACGGCCTATGGGAAACTGTAGCAGCGCATTGATGTTGATAAGTCCAATGCTGGTGTTTTCTTCGGAGGATCTTTCGGTGCCCCCCGCGTCAAAAAGATATGCGTTGTACCTAGTTCCTGCGTCTGCGATCGCTATTTCTATTCCGAAATTACTATTGAAGTTGCCGCCGACTCTTAAACCGTAGATGTTGCCGTTCGTAATGTTAGTGGCAATTCTGTGACCGCCGTCGACATTTTGCTGTATTCCAGCATTAGCGGTTACTGACCCGCCAAAGAGCCCAAGCTCTAAGCCCGTCCGCATTTCCGCCCGTGCGTAGGAAACCGCAAGTGAGAACAACAGCGTTATCAGAACTAAAGATAGTCGTTTTCCCAACATAAATATTTCTCTTTAAAAGGATTCTTCATTCTGCAATAGTCCTGCTGATAGAAGCTGACATAACCATTCTCTCAAGTAAATGACTTTAGAGAATGTCAGTCTAAATTTGAATTATAACAGACGGAAAGATACGGATAGGATACGGATTCGAAAATAAGCGGCTTATTTCGAGGTAAGGGCTTTGTAAATTTCCTTTGTTTCAGGAGATGGTTCGAAGTCGGGGATGGCGGCGAATGTTTTTTTCAGTCTATCATAAACCACCAATGCCTCATTCCGGTGGCCGAGCCTTCGATGGCACAGCATGAGACGCTGATAAAGCTCCTCGGCGAATGGGTCTGTCGCAATGCCCCTCTCAAGGAGATCTATGGCTTTCTCAAACTCGCCTCGTTCCTCATACAACCGGCCGAGTTGCTTTACATATTTAAAGAACTTGTTCTTCAAACGCTCGCGGATGTCTTCCGCAATCGGGACCGAGTCGTCGGCGCAACAGGGGCCATGGTACAGGGCTAAAGCCCTCTCTATCGACTGGATGGCCTTTTCTGTTTTATCATTTTTTAATGCATCATCAGCTTTTCCGAGGATGCGCTCGAAGGCCCATATGTCGACCCAGCAGTAACGAGCATCCAGGGTCACCCGTCCATTACTTAGGGATATCGCCTTTTCAATTCCCAACAGCCGCCGAAGGCGGTGCAAGGCAATGGCAAAGGCCTTGTGCGATGAATCAGCCTCCGCTTCCGGCCATAGAATATCGGTCAATTTTTCCTCAGGCACTTCTCTTCCACCCAGCATGATAAGCGCCTTGAGCATCGCAATGGGTCGTTGCTGGGCTTTTCTTGAAAATCTGACAGGACTTCCTTCTTTCACAAGACTGAACCTGCCGAGCGTATACACCTTTACGGCCCAGGACCAGGCTTCGATGTCGAGGGGCGCGGCATCGGGAAGAAGGTTGCGTTTCTTGATAAGGGTCTGTACATATTCCGTCTCAATTCCGGCTTGAAGCGCCTTGCAGCAGAGACCGGCCACAAGGTCGGGGCGCAACGTATACGTATTTATGAATCCACACTCTCTTCCCAGTGCCATTCCTTTCCGAAGCAACGCAAGCCCGGCCTTTTCCCTTCCCCCGTCAAAGGTAAACAGGGCATCCGTCAAAAGACAGATGAATTCCATATATCGGTACCTGATAAGTTTCGCAATCCTAAACGCTTCTTTCAAATGATGTAATGACTTTTTGTGTTCTTTTAGTTCGTGCAGCACCTGTGCATATTCAATGTGGCAAAAGGACTCAGCAAGCGGGAACCCCGTAACTTCGGCCTGTTTCAAAGCTGCATCAACATGCACGGCGGCCTGGTTAAAATCTTTGTGGAGCAGAGCGTTATAAGCCAGAAGAAACCGATAATAGCCCTTGCCGGTCAACGGATCGCTTACGGATAGATACGTCATCCTCCCAAAAAGTTTATCTGCATTCTTGAAATCCCCTGCATCAAGCGCGCTCAATGCGCCCTGTCCCAGTAATAAAAAATCCATGATAAAAACCCCGGTGGACGCGGAAAGATCGAGCCCGCTCTGAACTACCTTCATGCACTGTTCATTGTCGGCGGTATATGTCAGATACATCGCCTCCACCCACTTCATGGTAAGAACGGCAAGCGGGGTCGCCTCGTTGGATTCCGTAAATCGCTTGCACGAATCGAGTACAAGCGCCGCTTCTTCAAGGCTACCCGAGTTCATCTCATGGAACGCATAATTCGAGAGAGTCAGCGCCCTTAAGCGCTTGTCGCCTGACTGGTCCGAAAGAGCGAGCGCCCGCGTTCCCCATGACCCTATATCCGGATGCTGCGGTTGCCGGTGAATCAACGCCATGAACATGCTGGAGGCCACTCGGGTCTCTATCTCTCCCGGGAGCCCTCCCCCTAAGGAACGCATGAGTTGCTTGAGCCGGGGGATCCACTCGTCCAACAGCTTTAAATTGCTCAGGCCGAAGATGCAGGAGTCGACGATTTCCGCCCATGTCATATATGCCCCTGCCGCGTCTTTTCGCTTCCTGAAAATCAAGAATGCCTTTTCCAGATGCGCTCGGCTCTTTCCGGGATTACGGGGCATGCGACAGATTGCGAGATAGTATTGAAGCCACGGATCGTTGTCGAGCAAATCCTTGGGAAGGCTCGTTATCCAGGCCTCTATCACCTGGCCCCTTCCCTGTTTGATAAGCGACTGGCCGCGCTCCATTACCATCCGGATGATCCATTTCCATTCGGAACAGTCCCGGAACAAGCCAAAGGCGTCCTCGAACCTCTCCGCTTCATACAGAATTACAGAGGCCTTCTTCTTCAACAGGGGAAATTCATCAACCAAGTAAGCTTTTGCGCGCGACAGAAGGAATTCACGAAAGAGCGGGTGATACTGATATACAAGACTGGCGTGAGCTCGTCTCTCGGTGAAATAATTATTGCGGTATAAACCTGATAGTATCCGGCCTGCATTGCCGGCCCCTGTCAGGCATTCGGCCATGTGCGCGTCCATGATGGGCAGTATCGCGGTCTTTAACAGAAAACCGCGGACATCAGAACCCAGTTTCTCCAATATTTCCGAAGAAAAGTACTCAAAGATCGTATCCTCTGCTACGGCCTTCATCTGTCCCGGCTCAAAAACCCCCTTTTTCGTCTTCTCGATCATGAGGATGAGACCAGCCATCCACCCTTTGGTCCTTCCATGAAGCTCGCGCGCTAGGTCCGATGATTGTTTCTCTTTAAGCTTAAAACGAATTATCTCTTCGGATTCATCAAGGGTCAGGGCAAGCTCGTCCCAGCCGAGGACTTTCAGACGACCATTAGCCTCCATCCGAGCAAGAGTCCCGGACGGTGCACCCCTGCTGATGAAGATGACCGTTACTCCAGCGGGAAGGACTTCAAGACCCTCGCTGAGCACCCCGTGGAATTGTCCGCCGACCGGCGCATCCTGGTAATTGTCAAAGACGATGCAATATGGCGTCTTTAACCGGCTGTACAGGTCTTCAAAATAACGACGTGTAAAAACAGGCAGCCCCGGCAGGTATTCCGGGGTCAATAACGGAAGAGGACGCTTTGTGCGGGATGATGCCTTTTTTGCGGCAAGCCCCATGTAATAAAAAAATGTGGCCGCGTCCGCATCCTGGCAGTCCACTTGATACCACAAGCATGGCAATGAACGGGCCTCCAGGTAACTGCTTATAAGGACGGTCTTGCCGGAGCCGGGAGGTCCAGATACCCACATGGCTGATCGTCGTAGGCCGGAATCCAAAAAAGCAAAGAGCCGATTTCTGGGCAGGACCCCGGTAAAGAAAGGGCGGGTGATTTTGGTATATGGGGCGGCCTCGGGTTTCATTTAAAAATCCTCATGCTTACGAGAATCCAGGTTTCCTCTGCTTTTCGGAGACTACTTCCCCCGGTCGAGATATCCTTCACGAGGAGAGACGAGCTGCCTATCCTGCCGGAGAAACGAAGACACCCGCAGGACGTTGATGTTTATGTTGCCTTGTCCTGTCTCACACTTTTCTATGCTCCAAACCGTCATGTAGCACACATGTGCATTCCATCGTCACACTGAAAAATGATCCGTTATATATCCTCGAACAGTCACGCATCATTCTCAACTATCAAAAAGCAATTCAAAATTTCGGGGAGTGATGATGCGTATTCCCTTGAACACTTTTAAGTCAAGAAGATCCTTGTCTCCCGTAACAAGATAATCAACTGCTCCTTCCCAAGCGCAGGCGAGCACATTGTCGTCATCTTTATCGCGGCAAGCCCCGTTCGGAATTTCGGAAGGATGCACAATATCCTGGGCAGCCTCAGCAATCAACGCCAGGGCGTTTTCCCGTTCCTGTTTTGTCGCTGAAAACTTCTTGGTAAGGGTTCGTTCGAATTCGTGAAGGATGAAGGGACAGGTGATGAGGTTGAATTGTTGTTTCCGCGCCCGCGTCAGAAGTTTTGAGCAGACGCCTTCAGTGAGAAAAGCCGCGAGGAGCACATTTGTATCGAAGAGCGCCTTCACGACACTTCCTTAAAAATATCTTCGTCCGTTACCATACCCTTCTTCTTCGCCCGTGAGCCGAGGTTTTTCCGCGCCCCCTCAAACCGGGATTCCCAAAGATAGATGCTGATCGATTCCTTGACAACGTCGCTCTTGTTCCTCCCTTGGTTCTTTGCGAAACGATCAAGCTCACGGGCAACCTTGTCGGGCAGACTTATTGACAGTACTGATCTCATGGCAAACCTCCTGCACTACAATACACTACATAGCGCGGTTCTGTCAAGTTGGCGTTCTGATTTTTGTCTATAATGAATCTCGCCATTTCTCTAACCCGCGTTCACGGCGTATACGCGTTCTTCCCGAGCAAGTTCGGCGGCATACAGGAGAACAGCTTGAATGTCTTCATTTTCAAGATCGGGATAGTCCTCTAACAATTCCTCGGATGTAACGCCTCCGGCAAGGGCTTTGAGGATCTGCTCCACTGTTATTCGCAATCCTCTAACGGTTGGCTTACCAACCATGACTTTGGGATTGACAGTTATTCGTTTCAGCAATTCTCCGGGCTTTTGTTTGTTCATTTGAAGAGACCTCCTCCATAAGAAGCTTCTCCTACACTGTTATGAGAACTTTTCATCATCTACGCACGGTATTACTGTAGCACATTCAAAATGTGCTTTCAATCAATTTTCCTGTCGCTTTGCCCTTGTACTGCTTTAATTGTTCAAGTATAATTACGTCATTGCGTAAGGAGCTGTCATGTTCCCCACCTCCACTGTCGGCAGAAAAATACTGATGGCCATCACGGGCCAGATGATGGTCCTGTTTGTCATCGTCCACCTGATCGGCAATACCACGGTTTACTTCCACGGCCTCAATGCGTATGCCGCCGCGTTGCATGCCTTGCCGGTCCTTGTCTGGGCATTCCGATTATTTATGGCGGTGACGCTCTGTCTCCATGTCTATCTCGGCATCGTGCTGACTCTGGAGAATTGGAAGGCGAAACCCGGTTCATACGCCGTCTCCAGTCATATCAGCACGACCTTCGCCGGACGAAACATGATCTGGACCGGCTCTCTCATCAGTGTGTTCCTTGTCTATCACCTGTTGCACTTTACGCTCCAATTCATCGACCCCGCGATCTCCGCGCTCAAGAACCCGGACGCCCTCGGCCGGCCGGATGTGTTTATGATGGTAACACGCAGTTTCCTGCAAATCGGCATTGTATCCTTCTATGTCGTATCGGTGACTGGCCTGCTGCTGCATCTCTACCACGGGATCCAAAGTTCCATCCAGACCTGGGGACTGAATAATGAAAGTTCCCTTCCTGTTATCACCCGGGGAGGGCAGATCGCTGCGACGATCCTGTTTCTTGGGTATGCTGCAATACCTGTGGTGATCGTGATGGGAATAGTGAAATGAAAACGCATTGGGGCAGAGGGCAGCGGGTTAAACACTATGCTCCATGCGCCATGCCCTATGCGCGGAGCATAATCGTATGATCCTCGACGGCAAAATACCATCCGGCCCGCTGCACGAGAAGTGGGACAAACGTCTCGCCGAGATAAAGCTCGTGAGTCCGGCCAACAAGCGGAAGTTCCGTGTCATCATCGTCGGCACCGGTCTGGCCGGCGCGTCCGCAGCCGCTTCCCTCGGCGAACTCGGCTACAACGTCGATGCCTTCTGCTTTCAGGACTCGCCCCGCCGCGCCCACAGCATCGCGGCGCAGGGAGGCATCAACGCGGCAAAGAACTATCCGAACGACGGCGACAGCATCGAACGGCTTTTCATCGATACGGTCAAGGGAGGAGACTTCCGTTCCCGCGAGGCGAATGTCTACCGTCTGGCGCAGGTGAGCGGCGCTATCATCGACCAGGCCGTTGCCCAGGGAGTCCCGTTCGCCCGCGACTATGCCGGTTATCTCGACAACCGTTCATTCGGCGGGGCCCAGGTTTCGCGAACGTTCTACGCACGCGGCCAGTCAGGCCAGCAGCTCCTGCTCGGCGCCTACGGCGCAATGATGCGCCAGATCAAGGCGGGCACGGTCACGCTCCATCCCCGGACCGAGATGCTCGACCTGGTGGTGGTTGACGGCCATGCAAAAGGGATCACGGTGCGTGACCTCGTGAGCGGAAAGATCCAATCATACGCGGGTGACGCAATCTGCCTCGCGACCGGCGGGTACGCCAATATCTTTTACCTTTCCACGAACGCCATGGGCTCGAACGTGACCGCGGCGTACCGGGCATATAAAAAAGGCGCGTTCTTTGCGAACCCCTGCTTCACCCAGATCCATCCGACCTGCATCCCGGTCACCGGCGAACACCAGTCCAAGCTCACCCTGATGTCAGAGTCCCTCCGGAACGACGGCCGCATCTGGGCCCCGAAGAACAAGGGGGACAAGAGAAAATCCAACGAGATCCCGGAACCCGACCGCGATTACTTTCTCGAGCGAAAATATCCCGCCTACGGCAACCTCGCGCCGCGCGACATCTCCTCCCGTGCCGCAAAGGAAGTCTGCGACGAAGGCCGGGGCGTGGGGCCGGGCGGCCGCGGGGTGTTTCTTGATTTCGCCGACTCCATAAAACGCCTGGGCGAGGACACGATCCGCGAGCGCTACGGAAATCTGTTCGAGATGTACGCGCGGATCACCGACGAGAACGCCTACCGGCAGCCCATGCGCATATACCCCGCGCCGCATTACACCATGGGCGGGCTCTGGGTGGACTACAACCTTGCGAGCAATGTCCCCGGCCTCTTCGTCCTCGGCGAGGCGAACTTCTCCGACCACGGCGCGAACCGACTTGGCGCAAGCGCTTTGATGCAGGGGCTGGCGGACGGCTACTTCATCCTCCCGTATACCATTGCGGATCATCTTGCGAAGATTGCTCCCGGCGCCGTCGCTGCCGATCGTCCTGAATTCAAGAAGTCCCGCGAGGACGTCGATGCATCCGTGAAAAAGCTCCTGTCGATCAACGGCAAGAAAACCGTGCACGAGTTCCATTACCTGCTCGGCAAGATCATGTGGGAACAGGTGGGCATGGCGCGCAGCAAGGAAAGTTTGAACAAGGCGCTCGCGCTCATTCCGGAACTCCGCGCCGAGTTCTGGCGGGATGTGAAGGTTCCGGGGTCCGGCATGGACCTGAACCAGGAACTCGAGAAGGCGGGCAGGATCGCGGACTTTCTCGCATTCAGCGAGCTCATGGCCAGGGACGCCCTGCTGAGAGACGAATCCTGCGGCGCCCACTTCCGGGTCGAGCACCAGACACCGGACGGCGAGGCAATACGCGACGACAAGAACTTCAGTTATGTCTCTGCCTGGGAGTACAAGGGCATGGATAAAGAACCTGAGCTTCACAAGGAACCGCTGGAGTTCGAGCATCTGAAACCGGCGACAAGAAGTTACAAATAGAATCATTGCAAAATGCAAAATGCAAATTGTAAAGTGCAAATTGCAAAATGAGTAGACCGTAAGCTTACACTTTGCATTTTGAAATTTGCATTGGAGTCCATCCAAATGAATCTCACCTTATACGTCTGGCGTCAGAAGGGTCCCGGGGACAAGGGGCGGCTGGTACGGTACGAGGCAAACAATATCATCTCCGAGATGTCCTTCCTTGAGATGCTCGATGTGGTGAACGAAGGCCTCATCAAAAAAGGTGAAGAACCCATCGCCTTTGACAGCGATTGCCGTGAAGGCATCTGCGGCATGTGCGGCCAGGTGGTGAACGGCATCCCGCACGGTCCTCAGGAAAAAACCACGGTCTGCCAGCTTCATATGCGCTATTTCAAGGATGGCGATACCCTATATATAGAACCCTTCCGCGCACGGGCATTCCCGGTGATCAGGGACCTGATCGTGGAGCGGAGCGCCTTTGACAAGATCATCCAGGCCGGGGGCTACATTTCCGTGCACACGGGCGGTGTTCCTGACGGCAACGCCGTCCTGATCCCGAAGCATGACGCGGACATCGCGATGGATGCGTCAGAATGCATCGGCTGCGGGGCCTGCGTCGCGGCCTGTCCGAACGGCTCGGCCATGCTCTTCACCGCGGCCAAGGTGACGCACCTCGCCATGCTGCCGCAGGGCAGGGTCGAAGCGGCACGGCGCGTTTGCATCATGACCGAGGAAATGCTTAACCAGGGATTCGGCAATTGCGGCAACCACTACGAATGCCAGGCGGTCTGTCCCAAGGGGATCAAGGTGCAATTCATCGCAAAGCTGAACCGTGAATTCATCAAAGCAAAGATACCGTAAATCGAGGAATCGATATTGCGAAGGAATCTTTCCTATGCTATCTTATGGGAACAGGCAAACAACCAGCACGGATAATATTCAGCGATCCCTATCACTTTAAGGAGGGCACTATGAAACGTCTGGCACTCGCAATCGCAATGATGTTCGCAAGCTTTGTCTTCTCCACCACGTTGTTGGCCGCTGATACCCTGGACCTCACCATTCCGCTCCCCCTGACCGGCAAACAGGCGAAGTTCGGCGAGATCATGAAGCGGTCCTACGAAATGGCCGCGGAAGAGATCAACGCCAAGGGCGGTATCAAGGGCAAGAAGCTCGCCCTGTCCTTCGAGGACTCCACCGGCAAGCCGGAGACGGCCCGGGCGATCGTCGAGAAGCTGATCGACTCGAAGAAGCAGCCCATCATCGTGGGTGAGTATACCTCGGCCTGCGCCAAGGCCGTGGCAGCCGTGGCCGAGGAACGCAAGACCCCCTATCTCGTCGTGGCGAGCGCGGACGACGCGATCACGCAACAGAACTATAAGTACGTGTTCCGCCAGAACCAGGTGAACGCGCATTATGCCGATGCCTTCGTCTCCTTCCTGAAGGAAGTCGTGAAGCCAAAGACAATGGCTGTCCTTTATGAGAGTTCGGCCTTCGGCACCTCGGGCGCCGACGCCATGGAGAAGGACGCGAAAACGCTCGGCATCAAGGTGGTGCTGAAGGAAAAGTTCGAGACCGGGGCCATTGACTTTAAACCCCTGCTGTCCAAGGTGAAGTCCGAAAAACCTGATGTGATCTACACGATCTCCTATGCCAATGAGGCGCAGATGATCATGAAGCAGGCCAAGGAACTCAGGGTCGAAGCCAAACTGTACGCGGGCGGCGCGGCCGGGTTCGCCATCCCGGAGTTCATCGACGGCGCGAAGGATGCGGCCGAGTACGTGATCAGCGCCACGCTCTGGACACCCCAGGTCAAGTATCCCGGCGCCAAGGAGTTTGCCGATAAGTACAAGGCCAAACACGGAGACTTTCCCTCGTATCATGGCGCATCAGCCTATTCAGCAATTTACGTGACTGCCGACGCCTTGAACAGGGCAAAGGACTGGACTTCGGACGGCATCCGGAACGCGCTCAAGGCCGTGAATCTCATGACTGCCTTCGGTCCGGTCAAGTTTGAGGACAGGGAAGGCTATCAGAACCAGAACTTCGCGGAGACCCTTGCCATCCAGGTGCAGAAGGGCGAGTTTGAGACGATCTGGCCCAAGACACAGGCAAGCAAACCATATATTTTCCCGGTACCGACGTGGAAGGAACGCAGATAAATCGAGTGCGAAGTTCGGAGTGCGGAATGCGGAATAACGTCGTGTCTTTCCGCTTGAGTTTAACTCCGCACTCCGCACTCGCCACTCCGCACTGAGGTATCCATGACCGCTGTCCAAACCGAAGTCCTGCTCCAGACACTCATATCCGGCATCCTGCTGGGCGGGCTCTACGCCCTGATCGGCATCGGCATGACCATCATCATGGGCGTCATGAAGATCATCAACCTTGCCCATGGCGAACTCATGATGGTGGGTATGTACATCGCCTATGTCTTGTACGCCTATTTTCATGTCGATCCTTATCTCTCGATCTTCATCGCGGCTCCGGTCCTTTTTCTGCTCGGCATCGCGCTCCAGAAATATCTGATCAATCCGGTCATGAAAGTGGACTCCATCCTGCCGGAGAACCAGGTCATCCTCACGGTCGGGATCGGGATGGTGCTGGCAAACCTGGCAACGATCATCTTCAAGTCCGATTACCTGCAAACGCCGGTGAGCTACGGCACGAAGGCATGGTACCTCTCCGATTTCTGGAAAAATTCACCCTTTGAGCTGTCGTTGTCGTTCCCCTGGAGCGTCTCGTTCGTATTTTCCCTGCTGATCACCGCGGGACTCTGGTTCTTTCTGACCAAGACGGACACGGGCAAGTCCATCCGGGCCACGGCGCAGGACAACGACGCTGCCTTGCTCATGGGCGTAAACATTGGACGGATGCGGGTGATCACCTTCGGCCTCGGATCCGCTCTCGTGGGATCGGCAGGCTGTTTGTTCATTCCCATCTACTACATTTATCCCGACATCGGGGGGCAGTTCACGCTGATCGCCTTCGTCATCACCATCCTGGGCGGACTCGGATCGACAGTGGGGGCCATTATCGGCGGCCTGATCCTGGGACTTTTTGAATCGCTCACCGCAACCTACATCGGCATGGGGTGGGCCCCCGTCGGACGGTTCGTCATCTTCGTTGCCGTGCTGATCTTTATTCCCGGCGGCGTGGCGTCGCTGCTCAAGACAAGGAAGTTCGGAAAATAATATAATTTGATTTACCGCAAGGACGCAAAGAGCGCAAAGGACTTCATGAGCATTCTCATCTCAATGCCTGATTCCTTCGCGCCTTGGCGGTTCAAGCATTTTAATTCCGGGTCGTCAGGGCTTTGTTCATGAAAAAATATTTGCCTTCCATAACGCTGGTGCTGATGGCCCTCATCCCCTTCCTGGGCCTGAACAGCTATCTCATGCACATCCTTATCCTGGTCATCATGTGGTCGGTGATCGGGATGGCCTGGAATCTTCTCGGTGGCTACTGCGGCCAGGTTTCCTTCGGCCATGCCGCGTTTTTCGGCGTGGGTGCCTATACCAGCGGCATGCTGTACAGCAAGCTGGGGATCTCCGGATGGTGGGGCGTGCCTGCCAGTATCGTCGTGGTCACCATTTTCGCACTGGTCATCGGCTACGTCTGTTTGAGGCTGCGCGGCCCCTACTTCGCCCTGGCCACGCTTGCCATCGGCGTCATCCTCAGGATCGTGGCGGAGAACCTTGTGCAGGTGACGGGCGGGGACCTCGGCATCATGATCCGCGAACGGAGCTGGATCGAAAAGACCTGGTACTACTATATCATCCTGGCGATAGCCGCGTTATCGTTCCTGCTCGTGAAAAAGATCATCGGATCAAAGCTTGGCTACTATTTCGTCGCCATCCGCGAGGACCAGGATGCCGCGGAATCACTGGGTATCAACACGACACTGTATAAGACCATCGCCCTCTGCCTGAGCGCCGTGATCACCGGCTTCGCGGGCGCCTTTTACACGAACTACATGGGATACATCGATCCGAAGGTCGTGTTCGCCCTTCACGATATCTCCATCATCACCATCATGGTCGTCATGGTCGGCGGCGTCGCGACCTTTTCAGGGCCCATTGTCGGCGCGATCATCATGGTGATCCTTGCGGAGGCCATCAGGTCCATCCCGATGCTCGGCACGGCGCATCATACGTTTTTCGGCATCCTGCTGATCGTTATCATCATTTTTCTGCCCAACGGCATTGTGGGTGATTTTGCTAAACTGAAGAAACTGGTCGGTCTTTCACGGAGGACCGCATGAGCTTCATCAAGATACAAAAGGTCTCCCGCTTCTTCGGCGGGATTTCCGCGATCAAGGACGTGTCCTTTGAGGTCAGAAAAGGAGAGATCCTCGGCCTTATCGGGCCGAACGGAGCAGGTAAGACGACCCTGTTCAATGTGGTGAACGGATTTTATTCTCCTTCGCGGGGCCATGTCTTTTTTCAAGAACAAAAGATATCCGGCCTCATGCCGCATCAGATCTGCCGACGAGGCATAGCCAGGACCTTCCAGGTCGTGAAGCCGCTCCAGCGGATGTCCGTGCTCGACAATGTCGTTGCATCGTCATATCTCCGCGCGAAGGACAAACGTGAGGCCGTGGAGATCGCGCGCGAGGCGCTTCAATTCACGGGACTGTATGAGGACCGTGACGTCATATCACGGGGATTGCCGCTCGGCAAGAGAAAGCGGCTTGAGATCGCGCGGGCGCTTGCCACACAGCCGGAGGTCCTGCTCCTTGACGAATCCTGTGCCGGGTTGAACTCGACCGAGCTTGACGAGTCCATCGGCATCATCCGCAAGATCAAGGACCGCGGCATCACCATCATGATCATCGAACACCACATGAAGGTCATCATGGCCATATCCGACCGGATCGTGGTGCTGAACTACGGGGAGAAGATCGCCGAGGGCACGCCGCTGGAGATCCGGAGCAATCCACTGGTCGTCGAGGCGTACCTGGGAGAGGCGCAGAGTGCTTGAGATCAGGAACATAGACGTATTCTACGGCGACGTCCAGGTGCTCTGGGACGTTTCCTTCGAGGTCAGGCAGGGCGAGGTCGTCGCGCTCATCGGCGCGAACGGCGCCGGCAAATCGACAACGCTCAAGACCATCTCCGGGCTTCTTCGGCCCCGCAAGGGCAGGATCCTGTTCAACGACGCACCGATCCATACGATCGAGGCGTTCAAGCTCGTCGAGCTGGGGATCGCCCACTGCCCCGAGGCACGGCGTCTCTTTGTCGAGATGACGGTCGAGGAGAACCTGGACATGGGGTCGCTCCGGGGCGAGGCGAGGCAGCAGCGCGCGAAGACCAAGGAGATGGTTTTCGGCCTCTTCCCCCGGCTGAGCGAACGAAGAAAACAGCCCGCGGGATTGTTGTCGGGGGGCGAGCAGCAGATGGTGGCGATCGGCAGAGGACTCATGGCAATACCGAAACTTCTCATGTTCGATGAGCCATCGCTGGGGCTTGCGCCGATCCTCGTGCGCGAGATCTTCGATATCATCAAAAAGATCCGGGAGCAGGGGGCCACGGTCCTGATCGTGGAGCAGAATGTGAAGCAGACCCTGGCGATCGCCGACCGCGCGTATGTGCTCGAAAGCGGCAAGGTGGTTATGCAGGGGACCGGCAAGGCATTGCTGAACGATGAGCATGTAAAAACTGCATATCTGGGAGTATAGCCGGGCACATTGCGCCCGGAAAACTCAAGCACCAAATGACAAATCTCAAATAAATTCCAAATACCAATCACCCAATTGGAATTTTGGTCATTGGATATTATTTGGGATTTGAGATTTCGGATTTGAAATTTGGAATTTCCCCTGGAGGTGCCCATGTTTGTTTCCGACTGGATGACGAAAAAGGTCTTTACCATAAGCCCCGATGATTATCTCTCTGACGCCATCACCCTGATGAAGGATAAAAAAATCAAGCATCTTCCGGTAATCAGAAATGGCAAATTGAAAGGCATTGTGTCGGACCTCGACATCAAGGATTACGGCCCGTCAAAAGCCACGACCCTGGACATCTACGAGCTCCATTATGTTCTCGCGAAGACGATGATCAAGCAGATCATGATAACCAAAGTCATCACCGCGTCGCCTGACCTGCCGGTCGAGGAAGCGGCGATGATCATGCTCGATTATAATATCGGATGTCTTCCCGCAGTGGACAATGGGAACCTCGTCGGCATAATTTCGGACAAGGACATCTTTCATGCCCTGGTGGACATCACCGGCGTAAGGCACGGCGGCATCCGGATATGCGTTACGATCGAGGACCGGGCCGGATCCATCCGGGAAGTGGCTGACATTATCCGAAAACACAACTTCCGTCTCCTGGGGATACTCACCTCGTATGAAGGGATAAAAGACGGTTATCGAAGGGTGGTCATCAGAACTCAGGGCAAGGGTGATTTCAACGGCCTGAGGGCAGAGATAGAGCGCACTTTCGGATCCTGCCAGATAAAGAAGGGATAGCCACTAGAGCGTCATAAGCACCAGATCATGTCTGTTCAGTGCCAGATAAATTGCGTCCAGCTGCGCCTTGCTCTGCGCAGTAAAGGTGACCGTGATCGACAAGTACTTGCCGCCGCTGCTCAGCCGGCTCTCAAAGGTAACACCGTCGAGCCCTTCCACATGCTTTTCCATGATCGCACTCACGACCGGGTAAAGCTCGTCAGTATTTTCCCCCATTACCTTGATCGGGAATATGCAGGGGAAATGAAACAGGCTGTCTTTCTCGATATCTTTCACTTCGTTATCCCGGCAATCATATCAAATCCTTTGAAGGGGATTGCGTGGCAGTCTCTACTTCAGCCAGTTCATGAGCATCTCAATCATCGGTTAGTTTTCGTCAGATTCATCTACAAGTGTGCACAGGCGACCGATAAATGGGAGGTGCAGAATACCGGTAGAATCCTGCACAGGTACACGATGAGTTCACACGCCGCGTAGCGGTCGGCGTGGAACGACTGGTTAGAATAGAATTGTTCGGGTGTGCTACGGTTATTCATAATAACCTTTGGTATTATCGAATGTATTTGATTATTTATCAGATTTAATATTGAGGTTAAATGCCGGGTCTTTCGTTGAATCGAAATCGCCTTGCTTTCCATAGGCGTTTACTTTGCCATCTACGAATCGAACGAAATGGTCGACATGATTACTTTCGTAAATATAGTATTTTGTATTCAAATGTGCCTTAAATTGAGAGGGAGGTACTCCCATTATTTTCAAAACGTCAGATTCTGTCATGCCAACACTTAATTGTCCCAGCCTTTGGGGAATGATATAATCGAAATCGCCTTTCTTTACATAGGCGTTGAATTTGCCATCTATTAATTGAACAAAATAGTCTCCGGTATGAGTTTCGTAAATAAGATATTCTGTGTTCAAATGTGACCTAAATTCTGAGGGTGTTACTTCCATTGTCTTCATAACGTCTGCTTTTGTCATGCCAACACTTAACTGACCTAGCCTTTGAGGAACGACTGATAATGATGCACAAGCCGTCAGGAGAACAAGAACACATACGATAAAGAAATATCTCATTTGCATTACCCCTTTCAAATATTCAACGTTGAGCCGCTTGCCGGTTATGGGCTTGCTATGCATTGCAGTTGGTACATATATGATCCATTTTCTTGATTGCTTTTTTCCAACTATCTGAGTCATATGGCTCGGACTTAAGAAAGGCAAAATATTCCTGTAATTCAAGGTCAATCGCCTTTAGGAACTTCGTTGCGTTTACTGTTTTGTTGTTTCTGTCCAAAAGTTCTCCCTTTCTGGTAATTTTCCAGCCATCGTATGTTTCCCCTTGATGAAGCACACCACACCGGATATTTGAATAGAACTGTTCACCTACTCCTTTAAAAATATTCAAATGCTTAGAGGATGAAAAAAACTCATCGAATGCCTCACCGCCTTTAACACCGGTTCTTTTCCATCCTTTCTTAAAGGAGTGCAAAGCCTCAACCATAAGACAACCAATAGCTATCATGCTAAAGCCATGTTTACTGTTGTTGTTCTCAAATGGATCAACATATCTTTCTCTAAACCTTTCAAGTATGAGATCCGCAATTCGTGATGTGTTTTTTTGTGCCTTAAAAACACGATATTGTTTTATTGTAACTGAGGACGAAAGCTTGGTTTCTACCATGTCTTTCTCCATGTATAATAATTTACATCCCGGGTCACGCGCCGCCCTTTGGCGCGTCGCTATGGACCCGCTGGTTGGCAGTGGCTTAATTCACGGAAATTAAATACTTGCTCGCTCTTGCTCGCAAAGCTTTTGGAATGTTGATCTTTGATATTTGGCGGTATGTTTTTGTTGTTCCTATTTCTTGAAGCAGGCTTACGGTGGCACCATCAAAACCGGGTTCAATGGAATCGTCAAAGCCGGATAAATCAAGTTTATCACTTACCAAAACGAACCCGTCTTCGTCTAATAATGTATATTCTATTTTCTTTAATTCCAAGAAGCCACCTTGAGCCGAAAAAGGAGCAATTGATAAAGTGACTTCCCAACCCCACTCATATTCATCTTTATGATCCACCGTAGGCCCGATAAGACGCCAGCCATCTGAAGGAATAGAAATTCTCGATGCATTTTTAACGCGACCCCAGACGGCAAATTTACGGCCTTTGTATCTGTGCCAGGCTGTATCAAGCATGTTATTATTCGATGCACTCTGGGGTGGATCAGAAAAAAAGATCATTTTCATTTCAGGTTTGACTTCAGCTCTAATCTTTATTTTGTAACAATCGCCCGCCGATGTATCTTTATACCAACTTTCATCAAGTTCTTGAATAACCTTTACATGTGCATTTGAAAATGCAGCCAAAAGATCCTTTTGAATTTCTAAGTTCTCGACTTTCGTTTCGCTCTTCACGTACGTTAATGCCGCTTCCGAAGCTTTGCGCTTTGCATCTATAAGCGCAAACTGTTCAGTTTGCTTTTTTGATTTATCGTCTCCCATGCAAGCATAACCTTCCGCCTCAATAATCGTTGTCTGGATTGCGGCCTGAGCAGCGTGAAGAATTGAAGAATATAAAAAGAAGCAGGCGAAAAGAGTTAAAGTCTTAAACAAATGCATCGCAAATTCTCCTTTAAGTTTTTTACCGATAATAATCATCAGAGATGAACAATGCGCCATCGGCGAAACTGCTGTAGCCCTTAGCCTTCGTACTCAAATCGCCGACCTCTATAACAAGTGCTGAAGAACCTTGAGTATGCTGAATTATGACGCTATGAACGTTTAATAAAGCGCGGATAAGCGCAACGTATCTAGGAATATTGCGCTGGAATTCCTGATAGAATTTTTATTGCCCCAAGGATTATCAGCGTGAAGAAGAACGCTGCATTTATCGCATACACGCTCGTAACGCTTCTTAGAAAGGTATTCACCCCGGAAGGGTGGGTAGTGCCAGCCATTTGTCGTCTTGACCCGTGGGGCCAGAGGTCGCGGATAGGAATATGGATTTATGGCTGTCAAAGAGGCAAGTATTTCCCTTCCGTTGAAGTTCTTTCTGAAATCGCCCGGTTTTTTCGGTGCCGCTGTACGCCATTGTTCGTATTTTGACTTGTGCGGGGCAATTGCCGCGTAAGCTACGAGTTCAAGGGTCTTCCGGAGTTGAAGGCAAGCGCTTTCTGTGTCCAATCGCGGCTGCGTTGTAGCTCCGGCAGCGTACCGTTCAGCCGCCGCTAAGCGATGTTTCGCCTCTTCCATGCACTCTACGTAAATCGAAAGGGCTTTCTGGCTCTGGGCGTCCTGCATCAGCATCCTCTGCTTTCGTTGTTTGTCCAACAATGAGTTGAGCCCCGCGCTGTAGAGCCCGGGACTCGAATGATTCGTTATCAGTTTATGACTTCTAAGAATCTTGAACTCATCCATCCAGCTTTCGATGCATTGGCGTCATTATGACATCTCTTTACCTGATTTGCATATAACTTTGACTCTCTGGGCCTCCAAATAAAACAACCGGCTCTGGTCCCTCACCTACATCTTTTATAGCTGAAATGAGGAACTTCTGAGATTGGCGTCTTAGACCAGATGAAAGCGTTAATGTAACAATATGCTGCCCGTCTCCGGCCCAAGTTTGATTTTTATTATCTCCCCAGTATGGATAACCCACAGGAACTTTTATATATATTCGCCTAGGAAAAGTAACCACTCGTATTTCTTTGATTAAATTCTTTTCGGTATATGGAATAACCTCTTGTCTTATCACGAAGCTATTCTTTGCGTGATCTAAGCCCGCATATTGAGTTACCTCAATCGTACAACTCACATCTTTCAATTTGGATAAGAAGCGAAGATGAATTACGGCCTCGTACCAAGACTTTTCATTATCGACCGTGCTAGCCAACACAAAGTTTTCAACGATAGCAATCTTACTTCGTTCCTTTATCCAGCTTCGAAGTTGGGAGCTATCATTAAAAGCATCCGCATACACTATACCCAAGAGCAATGCGATTGAGCATATGAGGATCCAGTTCCAAGGAAGTCTCTCCATCTTTTGGCCCAAAATTTTTGTTAGCCATTTCTTTCCTATCCACACAATTAAAGCTATCAGAGTCGATATCCCTGGAATTGTATACTTCAATCTATTCTCCTTCGATGCATATTGCGCGGGTGTAGGGCGCGTTTTTCAGCGACCCACACGACCCGCAGGGTGGGATTCGCAAGGCGGTGCGGCAACTTCGAATAAAGAATCTGTTGATATACGGGGCAATATCCTAATGCCACCATAGCCCAGCGTTCCACGTGTAGCATAGTTGTATTCAAAAACAAGTATGTCCTCTAACCCATCACAATTGAAATCTGCGCGTGCCGCTTCAATAAGTTGTTGTCCATCAATTCGGTTTCAATCACAAGAAGATTATTTTTGATTTTTTCACAAACATTAGGCCCTTGTCTACTTGCCTTTAATGGTTATTATATTTATTATGATATATGGCTTTCAGCTCTTCAACGGTTTTATCAGTTTTCCAGGAAACCAGCCTCCCATCATCATCAAAGAATAGAGTTATGCCATTTTTTTTATAATCCCAAACCTGCAAAACAGAAGTGCGTTTTCCTTGATACGCTGAACCACCAAATGCATTCCATACTGCTGAAAAAGTTTTTTCGTCAGAAGTTGCGGTAATGCTTCTCATTGTTTCAGGGTATCCCCAAACATCAACAAAATCCCGTAGGTCAAACTGTAGTTTAATAATACCATTGCTAATTTCTTTAGCATCATTATGCAATCTACTATATTCATCTCTATGCAATCCACCAGCACAACCGACGAATAAGACAAGAAGTACCAAAAGTATTTTTTTCATAAAATCTCCTTTCTATTGTACACAGGCTCTTATTTGGGGACCTTTAATTGTAGCCATGCTATGTAAAGCCCAATGATGCCAAGTATTAGATTAATCGTGATACCGATTATCCATTTCCAGTGATCGAGCCAGAATTTTTTAAGGGTAATGCCTGAAAAAAGTATGGAATTGATAAAAAAACCACGCGGTCCCATAGCAAACTTACCGGGATTATCAGTCCAGCCCGTCTTGAATAGCTTGATGGCTTCGGAACGCATAACTATTTTCCCTTTGGGGAGTTTAAGCCGATGATAAACCCAAGTTTGATATTCTGGTGGATTGCCCATAGGTTGAAAATTATCCTTTGGTAGGCGGCTTTATACCGCAAGGAGCATCTATGAATCTTGTGAAAAAGTTTATGGCTTCTTCGGAACGTGTTTGGGTTGCGACGTTTTGGTTGTGCCTGTTTGTACTGATTGTGAATGTGATGTCATTGTTGTCACAGGAGAAGACGAGATCGTATATTGATTATTTGGAGCAGCGGATTGCATCGGTCGAAAATATTGCAATAGAGCTACAAACAAGGCAGCAAGAGCAATCCAAAAAATAGGAACAAGCGACCAATGAGGCTTAGTTAATTTTTGGATATCAGATTTCATTGATGTAATATTATCTTCGGTTTCTCGTAATTGTAGTTCAGTGTCGATTTCAGCAACGACAGATCCGACACTTTTACTTTCTTCCCTTATTTTCTGTAATTGTTCGGAAGTAAATTTAGTGCGATTGGAAAACCGTCTAGTCATATATCACCTTATCTTTTTATTTTAAATGCTCAGCGGACTTGTCCGCCTGGAGCGTGTGGTTGGTAAATTCCAACAAGGGGATGACTATCCCCCTCGTTAATACCTAAAATCCGTTATTAGCTAGCCCCCTAGGTAATCCCGGATTTTCGGAGTTAGCTAGTTTAGCAATGATTATGCCACATTGGCTCCAATATTAATGACGAATATATTCTTGATTCTGGGAATTGTCAACGATGTTGATTGGGCATTTTTGGAGTAGTGGTAACAAATTCAAGTTGTAATTTGATGAGTTTCAATAGATGGCATCTTTAACGACTACAGGAAGTACCGGACGCTGCATATTAAAGCCGTCAATCGCTACGATCCGGGCTTTAGATTGCCGGTACCGGGCCGTTTTCTGCATGATAGCATAAGCCGCGCCGAACGATCCGCGAAAAAATAGTCCATCCCCCAGTCGATCAATACGACTATGCGATTGCGGAACCCGATGAGGTTCATCAAATGCACGAAGAGCCACAACAGCCAGGCCGCAAACCCGGTGAAGGATATCCCCGCCAGGCGCGCGACAGCCGCGTTTTTGCCGATCGTCACCATGATTCCGGGATCGCGGTAACGGAACGGCATGGGAGCAACGCCCCGGACCTGCCTTTCAATGTTGTCCGCCGCAGCCGCCCCTTGCTGATTCGCCACGGGTGCCACCTGCGGGAGAAACCGGCCGTCTTCCTCGAACCCCGCCAGGTCCCCGACCACATACACCTCCGGATGTCCGGCAACCTGGAGCGTAGGCAGGACGGCAATCCGACCGCCCGCTGTCTGCGGAAGGCCCCACGATCCGAGGCGTGGTTCGCCCTGGACTCCGCTTGTCCAGACCACGGTTTCGGTAGGCAATACAGTTCCGTCGTGAAACATTACACCCCGTTCGGCGATCGAGCGGACTGAGGTTCCGAACAGGACCTCGACCCCCATCGAGCGTAAGCGCCTGAGGGCATACGCGCGCAGGGCCTCCGGCATCATCCCGAGGACATGGTCCTGGGCCTCGACGAGCACAACGCGCACCTCCCGCCTGCCGAGCCCCGGATAGTCCTTACTGACCGGCCCCCGGATAAGCTCCGCCAGCGCACCCGCATACTCGACGCCCGTCGGCCCACCGCCTACGATTGTGAAGGTGAGCATGCGCCGCCGCTCCTCAAGGTCAGTCTCTTTGTACGCCAGCTCGAACCGGCTGAGAATGTGGTTGCGCAGATCGATCCCATCATCCATGGTCTTAAGCGGGAATGCATGTTCCTCTGCTCCGGGTATCCCGAAAAAATTGGAGACACTGCCGATCGCGAGAACAAGAAAATCGTAGTGAATGTCCTTCCCGCGCGTCAGGACGACCTTTGCCTTCAGGTCAATGCCGGTGATGTCGGCCATGGTGAACTCAGTGTTGCCGAAGTCGCGAACGATGGTTCTGATCGGGGAGGATATCTCCTCGGGACCGACCTCGGCCGCAGCCACCTGGTACAAGAGCGGAAGGAATGTGTGGTAGTTGTTCCGGTCGACCAGGATGACGTCGACCGGGTACCGCGCAAGGCGCTTTGCGGTCCACAAGCCGCCGAACCCGGCCCCCACGACCACGACACGTGGTCTCTTTCGCGACGTTTCCATACAACCTCCTCCACAAGAACACAGGGGGACTATAGGATTTCTCCTCTGGTTCTCCCTTGAAATGTCGGCGAGTGAAACTATCAGGATGTACGTATTGTAAAAAAATATATCATAAAACCCATGAAACAACCAGTAACACGTAATTGTCTGAAGCGTCTTTTGCCCGATTGGAAGACATCGTCGGCAGGAGCGATAGGGTTATCGGATCAAGTGGAAACATCCGCGGGAATCAGTACTCACTCGAACTGTTGCTCCCCGTTAGCTAAACCTGTCGCATATATTAAAAAGCCGGGGAAGCGTTCCCGGCTTTTTGGTCCTCTTGTCGACGATGTTATTTCTATTACTACGCTACGCGGCCAATGGTCTCGTCCTCATCACGAACCTTTTTTCCAAAACGCAAGCTTTTTCATGATCCCCGTGTACTCAAGCTCGTTCATGTGCAGCATGGCCGCTCCGAAAAACGCGGTGATCAGGGAATCTTCCAGAGGACCTCGAAATTGCAGATGATGATATCCGGCTCGCCGGACTTGTCCTTCATGATCTCCCCGTTGGAGTCGACCGCGAGAAGCAGGTCGTTGGCCTTCAACAACGACCCGTTATATCCGGCCTCTCGCAACCGCGAAATGACCCTTTCCAGGAACTTCCTGCTCTGTGATTCTTCAATGATCTTTTTGCGCACCGCCTTGACCAGGTCCACGGGCGTGAGCAGCGACCCCTCGTGCTGCGACACCCATTCATCCGGACCATTGTAGTAACCGCGGATCGTAATGTAGTTGTGCCCCTCTCCCAGAACGGGATGACCGTCGCTGTCGAGGATCGCCTTGTGGGTTTCATACTTTCTGCGGTCGATCGAGTGCTCCTCTTTCGCACTGCCGGTCATGTAGATCGCCCGCACATAGGTCGCATGGATCCCCTGCTCATTGAGCGACTGGGAGATGGCGAACTCCTCGAAAGGGCTGTTGATGCCGAAATGCCGGATCTTTATGATCTCTTCAGCAGTGTATTTGCTGTCCGTCGGGACCTCTCCGACGCGGGACGTTTCCCAGACGAGATGGATGTTGTCCTTGGTGACCGTGTAATATACTTCATTTGCGTCTGACAGGCTCAGGGATGGGGTTTTCCGCCAGCGCTCCGGCAGGAAATAATCGAACAGCCGCGCGTTCCGTCCGACAACCCACATGCGGCCGCCGGTGCTTTCCGCGCGGCCGAAGATATAGGGCACGCCGAAGATCTCCATGCGGGTCAGGTGCGAAGGCAGCGGCGTCGGTTCGAGCCGGTCCCGCATGTCGTCAAGATAGGAATGCCGCCTCGATGCCTTGACCCGGTCCTCGTGTTCGGGCGTCCGGAAGAGCAGCTCATAATCGATGACCGAGTATTTCCCGACGCTCAGCAGGTGGTGGACCAGGTCCACCTGCTTCCGCGCCGCGTCGGCCTCCCCGCTCCTGCCCGCCTGCTCGATGCGCCCGCAGTCCTCTTCATCGAGGATCACGTGCTCGGGCTTCATGTCGGCCATGTGGTACCCTTTTTTGCTCAGGTCTTCGAATGCCTTCTTCTGCATGGTCTGAAGATGATGAACGATGTCGGGGAGTTCAAGCTTGATGTGCTCGAACGTCTCGATCAGGTTCTTGCCCCGTATCCATTCGTAGACGAGCTTGTACTGTTTGAGGATGTCGATGTCAATGCCGCGATGGCGCGCGCGAATGCGGTTGATCCTCGCCCGCGATCGTCCGCTCTGCCAGAACTGCATTCTCTGGGGCGGCACGTAGATCGCCAGGGGCCGCTGCGCGCGGATCCAGTTGATCCGCTGGCCGACCTGCTTGTCGGCCATCTCCATGACCAGGGCGAACTCCTCCCAGGGGCTGTTGAACTCGGCGCTGACGAACTCCTCGAGCGTGTGGGTGTTGATCGGGACGTCCTCCCCCACGCGGCAGTTTTTGACGACCAGGTCAAGACTCGTGCCGTTGACGCGTCTCGTGGGCACGCGGAACACGGAACTGGTCCCGAGCAGCCGGACACGGTGCCTGGTGAACCATTCCTCCTCGTACCAGTTCTTGATCTCGAGATGTTTCTGATGCGGCTCGGCGAACCGGGTGCAATACAGGTCTCCGCCGTCCTCGGTCTTCGTGTGCAGATATACGACACCCAGCACGTTCACAAGGGCTTTATGGGGAGTGGTTTTTTTCATTAGGTCGATAAAAATAAGATGCAGGCTTCACCACTAAGGCACGAAGACACGAAGAAAATACTTTAAGAACAATTGTTCTTTCGCTTTGTGTCTTGGTGGTAAAAAGTTTTCAATTCTACCCCAGCCTCTTCCGGAATTCCTCAAGCTGCATCCTGAGCCGCTCGGGCAGCCGGCTCCCGAACTGCGCGAAGTGCTGCTCGATGTCGGGGATCTCGGCCTTCCATGCCTTGAGGTCCACGTTCATGAGCGCCTTCATGTTCTCCGATGGGATGTCGAGTTTGGAGAGATCGAGGTCTCCCTCCTTCGGCATCAGGCCGATCGGCGTCTTGACCGCGTCCCGTTTGCCTTCGACGCGTTCGCACATCCACTTGAGCACCCGGCTGTTGTCGCTGAATCCGGGCCACAGGAACCTGCCTTCCGGGCTCTTCCGAAACCAGTTCACATAAAAGATCCTCGGGGCCTTCGCGCCCAGTCGGTCGCCCATGGCAAGCCAGTGGTGAAAGTAGTCGCCCATGTGATACCCGCAGAAGGGTTTCATGGCAAAGGGGTCCCGCCGCAGGTTGCCGACGGCGCCGATGTTCGCAGAGGTGGTTTCCGACGCGGCTGTTGCGCCGAGAAACACGCCGTGGTCCCAGGAAAAGGCCTCGGTGACCAGCGGCACGACGCTGCTCCTGCGGCCGCCGAATATAAAGATGTCGATGGGTACGCCCTCGGGGTTCTCCCAGTCCGGGCAGATGACCGGGCATTGCGATGCAGGCGCGGTGAAGCGCGCGTTCGGATGAGCGGCATCATCCTTGCCGGCCGGCGTCCAGTCGCGGCCCTTCCAGTCGATAGCATGGGATGGCGCGTCGTCCGTCATTCCCTCCCACCAGATGTCGCCGTCATCTTTCAGCGCGCAGTTCGTGAAGATGATGTTCTGCTTCAACGTGTCCATGGCCATGGGATTGGTGTCGTAAGAGGTGCCGGGGGCGACGCCGAAGAAGCCGCTCTCGGGATTGATGGCATGGAGCCTGCCGTCCCCACGGATCTTCATCCACGCGATGTCGTCGCCGATGCACTCGCACTTCCAGCCCTTGATGGAGGGCTGCATCATGGCGAGGTTCGTCTTGCCGCACGCCGAGGGGAAGGCGGCTGCGATGTGAAACCGCCTGCCTTCGGGACTGGTCAGACGCAGGATCAGCATATGCTCCGCCATCCAGCCTTCCTTCCGGGCCATGTTCGAGGCGATCCGGAGGGCGAGACACTTCTTCCCGAGCAGGGCATTTCCGCCGTAGCCCGAACCGTAGGACCAGATCAGGTTCTCTTCGGTGAAGTGACTGATGTATTTCTTTTCGATCGGCGCGCAGGGCCAGGCAGCATCCTTCTGACCCTTTTCGAGCGGAGCGCCGATGGAGTGCAGGCAGGGGATGAACTCACCCTTCTCGCCGAGCACGTCGAGGACCTTTGTCCCGACCCGGGTCATGATGTGCATGTTGCAAACCACATACGGACTGTCGGTCAATTCCACGCCGATCTTGGCTATCGGCGAACCAACGGGCCCCATGGAAAAGGGAATGACGTACATCGTGCGACCCTGCATGCAACCCTGGTACAGGCCCTTCATCGTTTTTTTCAGCTCGTCGGAATTGACCCAGTTGTTCGTGGGTCCGGCATCCTCCTGCTTCTTCGTGCTGATGTAGGTCCGGTCCTCCACGCGCGCCACGTCGCTCGGGTCCGTGCGGAACAGGTGGCTGTTCGGCCGCTTTTTGAGCGGGATCGCCATGCCGAGCGTCTGCATCAGCGTCATCAACCGGTCGTACTCGGCCTTTGACCCGTCGCACCAGACGGTGGCGTCGGGCTTACAAAGGTCAACGACTTCCTTGACCCAGGCGTTCAGCTTTTCGTGTCTCGATCCGTTCTTCATCAGGCATTCTCCTCGACATCAGGTTCCCGTTTCCGGCCCTGTCCGTATGGTCCGCCGGCAACCGGTCATACTCGATCATGCTGAGCGGTATGAAGGGTTATTATGCATAATTCGCAAATAAAGTAAAGAAACAATCCAGGGGACAAAAAAACCCCGCGAACATCGCGGGGTTTGTGAATACGACGCGTTCCCCCGGTTCAGCGCTGTATGCTCGCCTTTTCCATGATCACCGAATATTTGTATCCGGAGCCGAAGTCCTTGTCCTTGAAAACAGTGCCCCTGACCGTGATAACATCTCCCAGTGCGGGAAGTGCATCGGAGGTGGCCACCAGGTCGTTGGTGCCCTGCTTGGGATCTCCGGTACCGTCCTGCAGGTGGATCCAGTTCTTTCCCATGATCCCGGCAGAAATCTTTACCACCTTCCCCTTTACCACCGCGGTTTTCTCATGCAATGCCGTTCGTTTCTCAAATATTTCACCAATGGTATAAGCGTCCGGACCCGTTGCCTTTGCCACCTTGATATCCTGAGCTGGGGGAGAGACTGTCTTGCTGACTTCGGTTTTCTTGTCGGCTTTCTCCTTGCCGCTTGCAGACGGCGCATCTGAGAGCGGCCCGCCTGAGAAGATGATCGAATCGAACGTCCTGCCGAGCGATTTGCTCGGGAAATTGGCCATCTCGGTGCCGGGTTGTAGCGACATCTGCTGGCCCACCGAGACCTTCATCTCCGGTATTGCCGCCCAGGTCTTTTTTCCCTTTTTCTCAAGAAGGACATAGGTGTATCCGCCGGAATTCATGGTCTCCAGAACCTTGCCCGAGAGTGAGGAGGAATCGAGAGAAGCCTCTGCTTTTTTCACTTTCATCTCCGGCGGCGGAACGGGTGACGGCTTATCCGTCACGGCAAAAGCGGAGACAGCTGAAAAAATCAGTGCGGTGATCGTTACAAAAGGTACTGCACGTCCAATAAGTCGTTTCATTTGTTTACTCCTTCTATAGTGGTGATTTGATCCAGTCCGTTGTCGGGTGAATCATGATTTGTGTACAGGAAACTTACCGCTTTCGGCGCAAATAATCAAGCAGGTTTTTCAGAGCTTGTACCCGATCCTCCGCAGAAATTCCCTCCGTTGCGCCTTGTCAGCCGGCGTTTCCACACCCTTCGGAGAGGAACCGTCGATCACGCCAAGAATGCCCTTGCCCTGGGGCGACGCTGCAACCACCACTTCGAGCGGGTTCGCCGTGGCGCAAAAGATTCGGCAGACCTCGGGACAGTTCTTGATCGGGGTAAGGACGTTGACGGGGAATGCGTTCTTGAGATAGATGCAGAACACGTGGCCTGCACCGATGGCTTGAAGCGTTTTCATGCAGGCCTTGATGAGGTCCTCGTCGTTCCCTTCCGTGCGGATGAGGCAGGGACCCGACGCCTCGGTAAAGGCGATGCCGAACTTCGCCTGAGGGACGGTCGTGGCGATGATCTCATACAGGTCTTCCGCGGTCTTGATGAAATGGGTCTGGCCGAGGATGATATTGCAGCCTTCGGGAATATCAACGGTTACGCTCTGCAGGTCCATATGCGCCTCCCCGAAAGGATTGATAACGGGTTAATCATGATGCGAGAGCCGGAATTGACTTTAACGAAAGAGGATCGAAGCGGGATCCTGCCCTCGATCAGAGCGGGTTCTTATTCAGCACCGCGGACTCGGTGCCGTTCTGGAGCAATTCAAGCATACGGGCCAGGGATTCTTCGTGGAGTTCCTGAATGAGTTCCTTGTCCACACCCCGCTTTCTCTTCTTGTTCAGGAACGAAAGAAAAACCATGCTTTTGTAGATCCGCTTGTTGGTCTTGAAGGAAAAGATGAAACTGTCAAGGGAGTTTTCGAGCAGCAGGTCGCTCCGTTTCCGGACCGCCCTGCTGATCATGACGGTCTGGAGCCAGTAGGTCTTATCGATCAGGCTGTCAGCCTTCATCTCGACCCACGTATGCCCCATGTTCCCCATCTCATCCGTCAGAGTCTCATGCGCCACAGTATCGGCGGCAAGATGGGACAGGTAGCCGTAGGCAAACGCCCGCTCGGGCCAGGTCTTTGCCTGGTCCAGCAGTTTCAGACCCACGTCCCAGGAGTGCGAACTTTTGTCGTCCGGGAGATACTTTTTGCCGAGGATGATATCGGCCATGAGGTTGCCGTAGAGGAAATCCTGCCGGTGTTTTTTGAGAAGCGCGAGGATGCCGGCAGGGATGAGCGGTGCACAGTTCAGCAGCTCATTGCCGAGATACATGTGGGTCAGGGGACCCCATGCAAAAGCAAAAGAAGGAATCAGGATGAAACCGGCAGCAAGAAATAAAATGAATGACATGCGCTCTTTTTCTGGCTCATATGAAAAATGGCCTGAATAATAAACTCTGTCATAATACCTCTTGGGGACCCTCTGCGTCAATACAAAATTGACCGGTAAACCCCGTTAGATCACAAGCTATCTGACGATTATAGATTGTGGCGTTGCACCACAATCTCTCTAATGGATAATTTTCGCGGACAGGAGTCGGCGGTATTCTCTACCGGGGTAAATCTCACTTTTTTCATAGGGTTCGGGAAAAGACGGTCCTCGGATTTGCGATCAGGAAACGGCTACTTGCACCCTGCGCAGGAAGAGGAAGAACAGCCGCCGCAGCCGGAACTGCTGCTTGAAGCGCCTGACGCGGGTCCGCTCGAAGATTTACCCATGCCAAACCGGGACATGAGCTTCTCGGTCTTCTTTGAGCCGCACTTCTCGCAGGCAACTTCCGGATTCGATCCGAAGACAAGCTTCTCGAAATCGGCGTTGCAGTCATTACAGTGATATTCGTAGATGGGCATGGTTTTTTGGTTATTGACAAACCACCATAAACCGTCATTCCCGAGTGCCTCTATCGGGAATCCAGGTTTTCGCATTTTTAAGCAAGCACCAGATCCCCGATTAAACCATTCGGGGATGACACTCTTTGATTGCAACCAGAGGTCGCGCGCTATGTTAACTCATTCCGCATGTCGAATGGAATGCCTTCCCTCGTCTGTCTCTATCAAGGACGATCCTCAATCGAAAGCGCTTCTTCCAGCAGTTGCACCGGGTGCACCACGCCGATCTCCGAACCGTTCCGCTTCAGCGCATCGGCTATCTGCATGCAACAGCCCGGACAGCCCGTGGCGACCACCGCAGCGCGGGTTGCGACAATATTGTTTACCTTGTCCACGGCGATACCGTCGGAAAGCTCCCGGTGGGTTATCCGCATCACCCCGCCGAACCCGCAGCAGCGGTCCGGGTCCTTCATCTCCACGAGCGTAAGTCCGGGGATGGTCCGAAGCAGGTCTCGTACGGTCCGCGACAGTCCCTGGCCTCTGCCGAGGTGGCACGGATCATGGACCGTTACGCTTTTAAGAACCGGGTTAAGCTTGACCCCTTCGATCCGACCCGCAAGAAACTCGTGGATGTCGAGCACAACCGGCGTCTTCGCGCCGGGCCGAAGCAGTTTAGGGTAATCCCTTTTAAACGTCAGGCCGCACGAGGCGCAGGCGGTGACGATGGCGTCCACCTCAAGCGCTTCGAAGAGCGCGGCATTGTGCGCGGCAAGCTCTTCCGCCGACTGCCGGTCGCCGAGCGAAAGAAGCGGCCTGCCGCAGCACTTCAAGTCGTCCGGCACGATCACATCATATCCGATCGCGTTCAGGACGCGTATCGTCGCTTGACCAATGTCCGGATGAAAATACTCAACCGCGCACCCCGGGAAAAAAGCAACCCTGCCTTTTGCCCTGTGCGATTTTTCTTTTTCATTCCGCACTCCGCATGGAGCCTGCCCTCGAACATCTTTATCGGGGGCACTCCGCAATCGTTGCCCCTTGATCCTTGACCCCGGACTTTTTGAGTAATGAAGCGCAACCGGCGCGAGCCATGCGGCAGCGCGGATCAGGGCCGGCTGCTTCACCGTGCCGGCAATGACGCTGCTGATGATCCCCATGCCGGATTCTGCAACCGCCTGCTCTTTTGCAGCCTGAAGGATCTCCGTCACGGGCACATTGCTCGGGCAGGCCGACTCGCAGGCCAGACAGGTCGTGCACGTCGCGAGGCGGTCTTTGAAAATCTCCGAGACCGTAAGCCGTCCGTCCAAGACCGCCTTGATGAGAGCCACCCTGCCGCGGGCCGAGAACGACTCATCGCGTTCATGCAGATAGGTTGGACACACCGCGCCGCAGGACCCGCACTTTACACAGCGATCAATGTCATCGCGGTGCACCTCAAGAGAGATTTGTCTTTTTTTACTCCGCACTCCGCACTCCGAACTCCGAACTGATCGGCTCATGGCAGGATCATCACCGGCGTGCCGAGGGAAACCACCCGGTAAATCTCGTCAACGTCGGCATTGTCAAGGGCGATGCAGCCGTCGGTCCAGTTCGTGCTGACGTCCCGCTGCTGCGCATTCCCGGCATCAAGCGTTCTCCCATGGATTCCCACGGCCCCGCCGAGCCGGGTCTCCCAGGGCGGCGACAACCGGCCCTCGATCGCGTTCTTGATCATCGCATATTCAACATAAGAGATCATCCCCGACTGGAGCCCGTAATCCGCGTGTTTCATGCCGGGATAGCTGAGGCCCATGAACTTGTAGAACCGCTTGCTGTCGTTCATGGTGCAGATGTAAAACTCTCCCTCCGGCGTCCGCCGGTCTCCCATCCTTTGTTTATCACCTTCCCGGTAGCCCTTGCCGAACACCGCCCGGTATGTTTTTACCGGTATCTCACCCTTATAGAGGGTCAGGGTATACCGGGACTTCCAGATTACGAGTTTAAGCCGGCCGGCAACAGACGAGAGCAGGGACGCGAAGATGTCCGTTTTGCCTGTCGACGTCTCAGGCGACGGAGAAATGCAGCAGAGCAGCAGGAACGCGGCAAGGAGTCTGAGGATACAGCAGCTATTTCTTCGGAACAGCACCATTCATCCACCCGCGATCACGCGCGGTTCTTGTCCTCGTATTGTCGGGCACAGGCGTCGCTGCAGAAATACGTAAGTGTGCCCCGAATGCGCCGCGCTACAGCGCGGTCCTTTACCACATAGGTGTGGCATTCGGGATCCAGCACCATTTCATCACCCATAATCTGCTTGCCGCGACGTTGTTCATCAACGTGGTAGGTCTTGACCGCCGACCGGATCACGGTTTTGAGCGCGGAATAGATCACAAAAATAACAAGGAAAACCAGTAAACCCCGGATCATCGAATATCCTTTCTGAGAATTTCTAATTCTGTACAAGCCAGAACCGAAAGGGCGTCTCTCGCAGAGCACGCGGAGAACGCAGAGTTAAATCAAAACCTTTACGCTTGATTTTAACCCAGAATTTATTTAGATTTTCTCTGCGAACTCTGCGCCTCTGCGAGAAAATTCTTGCCGTTTTGAGAAGAATTTGATCAATTAGTTACTACACTACAAACGCGACCAGAATCAATGCCTGAAATGCCGCATCCCGGTCATGACCATGGCGATGCCGTGCTCGTTCGCCGCCTTGATTACCTCTTCGTCCTTGAGCGACCCGCCGGGCTGGATAACGGCGGTGGCGCCGGCCTTCGCCGCTTCATCGAGTCCATCGCGGAAGGGGAAGAAGGCGTCAGACGCAAGCACGGTCCCCTTGAGCGGGAACTGCGCCTTCATCACGGCGATACGCACCGAATCAAGACGGCTCATCTGGCCGGCCCCGATGCCGATGGTCTGGTCTTTCGTGGTAAAGACGATGGCATTCGACTTCACATGCTTGCAGACCTTCCAGGCAAAAGCGAGCGCCTCGAATTCATCGTCCGTGGGTTTTCGCGCGGTCGCGACGGTCAGCTTCCTTACGTCGGCGATCCGGCCGAGGTCGCGGTCCTGATAGATAAGCCCGCCCGTGATCTTTTTCAGGTCCATGCCCTCGGGCGCGCCCGTCACCGTGGGCCCGATGTCGAGCAGCCTCAGGTCCTTTTTCCGCTTGAGCTCTTCGAGCGCGTCAGGCGCGTACTCGGGCGCCACCACCACTTCCACGAACGTGGACGTGAGTTCCCTGGCGGTATCAAGATCCACCATGCGGTTGAAGGCGATCACCCCGCCGAAAGCCGAGACCGGGTCGCAGTCACGCGCCTTGCGATAAGCCTCCACGGGCGTCGCCGCCGTGGCCACACCGCAGGGGTTGTTGTGCTTCACGATGACCACGCCTACGGCGTGGTCAAACTCCTTCGCGAGTTCGAGCGCGCTGTTCGCGTCAAGGAAGTTGTTAAAGGACATTTCCTTTCCCTGCAGCTGTCTCGCATGGGCAACGCTCGGCTCCCTGCGCCCGAATTCCCGGTAGAACGCGCCCTGCTGGTGGGGGTTCTCGCCGTAGCGCAGGTTCTGAACCTTCTCAAGCTGGAGCGTGAGGATGTTGGGGAAGCGGGTCTTCTCGTCTGCCGGCACCTGGCTGTCGAGCCAGGCGGAGATCGCACTGTCGTAGCGGGCGGTATGGAGAAAGACCGTGCGGCAAAGCTCGAAACGGGTCTTTGCCGAGACCTCGCCGTGCTTCTGAAGCTCTTCGAGCACTCGGCCGTAGTCGCGGGGCGACACCACCACGGCCACGTCAGTGTAATTCTTGGCCGCGGAACGAAGCATGGTCGGGCCGCCGATGTCGATGTTCTCGATCGCGTCCTCAAGCGTGCACCCCGGCTTTGCCACGGTCTGTTCGAAGGGGTAGAGGTTCACAACCACCAGGTCGATGGGCTCGATGCCGTGCTGTTGCATCTGTTTCACATGTTCTGGATTGCCGCGCCTGCCGAGGATCCCACCATGCACCTTGGGGTGCAGGGTCTTGACCCTGCCGTCGAGCATCTCGGGGAAGCCCGTGAACTCCGACACGTCCTTGACCTTGACGCCGGCATCGCGAAGCATCTTTGCCGTTCCGCCCGTGGACAGGATCTCAATGCCGAGTTTCTCAATCCCCTTGGCGAAATCGAGAATACCTTCCTTGTGTGAAACACTGATGAGCGCGCGCGTCACTTTGGCCACAGGTGTCCTCCGGGAAAAAGATGAAATTTTAAAGCAGAATGTGAAGAATTGTAACCGAAAGAACGGTGAAAGTCAATTTATGATGAGCTCTTAAAAGCGGGTGATCGCCGCTGAGACGCGGTAGCCGTCAAAAAATCTGCCGCTTAGCAGGCTGTTGAAAAAGTCTTTTTGTGGTTCGACAGGCTCACCACGAACGGATAAATACGAATAAATTCAATACACGCTCCGTTCGCCCTGAGCCCTGAGCTTGCCGAAGGGTCGAAGGGTAAACTAAGTGTTTTTCAACAACCTGTTAGAGAAGCACACAAGGATCGCAGAGAGAATTAAAACTGAAATACATGGTTTCAGGTTTTTCTTTGAGTTCTTTGCGTTCTGGTTTGTTCTAGTCAAGTATTTTTTATAAAGAGCCTTGCTCTCAGTTAAGATATCAGTCTTAGGTGCGGCACCTTACCCAACTCTGGTATTTTGAGGGTCTCGACAGAGCCCGAACCTTGCTTCATTGGGATTAAGGTGCAAGCGGGGAGTTATGTAAGCTTTTGCAGAAGGTCGGCATGGCCGCCTTAGATAACGCAAACGATAATCGCCCCGCTTACACGCAAAGACACTTGTTACGCAGCCTCCTTGAGTTGATACTGGGTTTCTGAGTAATTGGGTACGTACTCGCTATGATCACGAACCATCGCAAAGAGAATTCCGAGAAGCTTTCGGCCGACAGCCACCAGAGCCTTGGGCTTGGGCATGCCCCGATCACAGGCGCTCCGATACCACTGGTGCATTGCGCCGCCTTTTTTGACGGTGTTGAGGGCGGCAAATTCCGCCCTCTGTGTCAATATAATTGAGACACCTCCCCTGTGGTAAATTAGAGTAGAGGGCGGGGAGGAGAAATCTATATGATAGCTTCAAAGATCAAAGCATCCCATAGAAACGAAGGAGCCCGTAGGGCGACTGAGGTTCCATGGGGAAAGACCCCGCAAGAAGTTAATTCGCATCAAGGTGTGGCTGCGGTCCTGCCGAACCCTGAGGTTCCGGCTAAAGCCGCTCGGCGACGTTTTACTGCTGAATACAAGCTTCGTGTCCTTACGCTTGCAGATGCCTGCAATGAACCTGGGTGTCTTGGTAAGCTCCTGCGCCGCGAAGGGCTTTATGCATCAAATCTCGACACCTGGCGACGTCAGCGCGACCGCGGCGTACTATCCGGCCTCACGCCCAAGAAGCGGGGTCGTAAGCAATCAGTCCATGATCCTCTCCATGCAGAGAACGAGAAGCTTCGCAAGGAGAATGAGCGGCTTACCAGTCGCCTCAGGCAGGCCGAAATCATTATCGACGTGCAAAAAAAAATATCACAGATTCTGGGGATCCCTCTTGCGACCCCCGAGAACGAAGGGAGCGAGTGATGGAAGCCGCTCTTACTCTTTCTTCTGATATTGGGATCAAATCAGCGTGTGCATCGCTCGATGTTCCTCGTTCAGGGTTCTACCGGACGCAGGCGCGGAAAAATGCGCCTCCCGTGGTGCCGATTAAACGTCCGAGTCCTCCTCGTGCATTGTCTTCAGACGAACGGCAAGGAGTTCTCAATATTCTCTACGCTGACCGGTTCGCGGACAAGGCACCCCAGGAGATCTATGCAACCATCCTGGATGAAGGAAAATATCACTGCTCTATAAGTACCATGTACCGCATCCTCGACGCGAACCAGGAGGTCAAGGAGCGTAGGAATCAGCTCAGCCACCCCGTGTATCAGAAGCCGGAGCTTTTGGCCACGGGACCGAACCAGGTCTGGTCCTGGGATATTACCAAGCTCTTAGGCCCGGCAAAATGGACCTACTTTTACCTCTATGTGATTCTGGACATCTTCAGCCGCTACATCGTTGGCTGGATGATCGCCCCCAGAGAATCGGCTGCCTTGGCGGAAAAGCTCATCAAGGAAACCTGCGCAAAGCAGAATATCGAAAAAGGGCAGCTCACGATTCACGCGGATCGCGGCTCGTCCATGAGGTCCAAGCCGGTTGCCTTGCTCATGGCCGATTTGGGCGTCACTAAGACCCACAGCAGGCCATATACGAGCGATGACAACCCTTTTTCAGAATCTCAGTTCAAGACGCTCAAGTACCGGCCGGACTTCCCCGATCGGTTCGGCTGCATCGAGGATAGTCGGGGGTTCTGCCAGGTCTTTTTCCCTTGGTATAACACCGAGCATCACCACTCCGGCATCGGATTGCATACGCCGGAGTCTGTCCACTACGGATTTGCGCAGGACGTGCAAAAAGCCAGAGGCGAGGTGCTTCGTACCGCGTATAAGGCACATCCTGAACGGTTTGTGAAAAAAGCTCCTGTTCCTCCTTCATTACCGGACGCGGTGTGGATTAACAAACCGAAACCGGTTCCTTGGAGCGTGGAAAAAGTACACTAAATTCGGTCGCGGGGTGTCCCAAAGTTATTGACAAAGTACAGAAGTTTCCGCATCAGCGGCCGGCCGCGCTTGGATATGTGGCGCTGACCTTTATGTCTGCCGGAGCTCACTTCGAAGAGATCCAGTCCGGCAAGCTTCATGACTTCACCCATGGTGCGGAACTTCCGAAAGTCTCCCACCTCTCCGATCAAGCCAGCGGCCGTGACCTTGCCGATCCCTTTGAGCGAAAGGAGTGTGTCGCTGTAGGGAACAGAGGCAAGATGAATTATCATCTCCTGCTCCAAGCTCTCGGTAAACCGCTCCGAGGCTTCTATAAGGGAAAGAAGCTCGTGTATTTCCATCACGACGCTCGCTTGGCCTTCGGCGATGCCTACGGTCGATTTAGCACCGTCGTAGAGCGCTTGGGCGCGGTCTTCCTTCAGTTTTCCCCGGCTGACCTTTCTCAGCGTCTTGGTAAGGTCGGGAAGACCGTAGGCCGCGATCTCTTGCGGCGTTGGATAGTGTTTCAAGAGATACTTGGCGCTTGCGCTCGTTACGCCTTTCATAACCTGCAGGAACTCCGGGAAGATGCTCGCCAAAAGACACTGGATCTGATTCGCCAGGGCCGTATGGCGTTGGGTGCTTCGTTCTCTGGCCTGGCTGAGCCGGCGAAGCTCGGCAGCTGGCCCCTCGGGGATCACCACCGTGAGGAATCGGCCTATCGCAATGATATCGGCAATGACCTTGGGATCCTTCTGGTCCGTCTTGTTCGGCGAATTGTCCGTTACCTCTTTGAAGCGTTTCGTATGCAGTGGGTTGATCTGCACCAGCTGCGCTCCTCGCGCCCGCATGAAATGCGCAAGGGGTTCGCCATAAGGGCCGGTGGACTCGTACCCGAAGATAATGCCATCAAGGTTGTGAAGCTTCTGAGCAAGGGATACCCGCTCCCAGAATTCCCAAAAACTCGCGCCGTTATTCTCGACAGCGAAAGGCTTTATGTCAGTCCCATCAGGACAGCGCCAGTATCCAAAATGTTTGTCTTTACCAATGTCAGCAGTCACGATAAGAAGTTTCCCATTGACGAACGAACGCTTTTTTGTTTTAATCGGTTTCAAGGCTATACTCCTTTCCTCGGTTTGGTTTACCAACTTGCCAGCTGGTTTCAAATCGAGAAAGAGTATAGCCTATTATTTTGGGCTTAGCTACTTTCTACAATATAGCAAGCTTTTGCGGCCAATCTGAGTAGTTACTTATTTTCAATGCACATTTCTCCGTGTCTGCGGTAAATTATGACTTTTTACGAGATTATCAAGGAGTGTATCTTCCCTTATTTCGCCAGCCCTGTCCGGAAGGCAGCGAGCCACCGGATGTGGCTTTTCTCCTCGCTAATGACCTCGTCAACAATCTCTTTTTCCTTCACGATGGCACGCAGCTCAAAAAAGTAGAGCAGCGTCTCTTTTTCGAACCCCATCGCCAATTTCACGGCATCCCGCACGGTCTTTACATGGTCCATGGACGGAAGGGCCTTGCCCTTGCCGAGAAAAAATTCGGACTCGACAAAGGCCCGCATATAATTGCTCACCTCTTCCCACTGGACCGGCTCGGATCCTTTCGCCGCGACCATCGTCTTCAGCTCGGTGAAGGTCTTCTCATGCGCCTTTTCCTTGGAAGCCAGGGTGGTAAAAAGCTTGACAAGGTCTTCGTCCTTCTTGAACTTCTCGGCCATGCTGGTATAGAACTGGTACCCGAGCGTTTCCGTCCGGATCGCCATCTCCATGATCTCATCGATCGAATATTTGTTCATGCCTGTCTCCCTTATAAATAAATCGAATGAATGATGCCTGCTGTGCGCTTCCAGAACTGTTCCTCGAAAATAATAGCGTGTTACAGAGAAGGTGTCAATCGAATTTTGTTCCGTCAACTGCGGTTTCCCCGTTGAACCCGAAAACATAAACACAGCGGCCCTGGCGCAGAAACACAAGACAGGCCTGCATAGCCAAATAGTCGCCATTACTCCCTCACTCTTCCTGCCGCGTTTCGGGGTGTAATCCCAAAATGATAATGTCCTAATTCGCCAAAATAGAAATGTCCTATTTCCAGTTACAATGCCTAACGTTAATAGGAGGGCATTGTGGCAGAAAAGGACATGATCACCATGAGCAGGGAGGA